>JAQWZS010000118.1 GCA_029253325.1 Bacteroidia bacterium | reverse complement strand
ACTCAACTGGTTGAAGAAGATTTTAGAGATTTAGGGGTTAGAAGGAGGCTTAATTTTGGTCATACAATAGGTCATGCAATAGAAGCGAACAGCCTCAGTATAAGCGAGGAAAATCAGGCCTTATCTCATGGAGTGGCTGTGGCATTGGGGATGGTAGTTGAAAGTTATATTAGTCATGAGATGACTGGACTTCCTTCAGACCAATTGAATGAAATATCAACAGTTCTTAGTGGTATTGTAAAATCGGTTTATGATGAAATCCCAGAAATAGATGAATTGATGCCTTATCTGAAAAGAGATAAAAAGAACCATAATCATTTAATTAATTGCACCCTAATTAAGCAGATAGGTGAAGCTAATCAGGATTATGAAGTTGAGGAAGACTTGATTAAAGCAGGTTTAGATTATTTGAAAAGTTTAAAATGATTCGATTATCGAATAGCAAAAAACAATTATTTGGAGAGGTTATTTTGCCTAGTTCAAAGAGTGTCACTAATCGAATGTTGATACTTAAAAAACTCTACGAGCCACAATTAATTTTAGATAACATATCAGAGGCAAATGATTCTCAAGTTTTAAAAAATATCTTAGATTCAAATGATAATCATCTGAATGTGCAAGATGCCGGAACCGCATATCGTTTTTTAACAGCATATTGTGCAGTAACACCCGGGGAGTGGACAATTGAAGGGACGTCAAGGCTTCATGAACGACCTATAGCAGATTTAGTAGAGACATTAAAAGGGTTGGGAGCAGATATAAAATATTTAGAGAAACATGGGCAGGGACCACTAAGAATTATGGGGAAAAAGTTAGGTGCCTCATCTAATTTAATTGATCTTACTAAAATTAATAGCAGTCAATTTGCTTCTGCTTTGTTGATGATTGCACCTCTAATTGAAGGAGAATTTAACTTTAAAGTAAGTGTAAAAATGTCTTCTTATGCATATGTTTTATTGACAATTGCGTGTTTGAGAAGAATGGGTTTCTCTGTATGGGTTAAGGGAACTTATATCAAGGTTTCTAAGAAGCAGAAATTTGACGGGGAATATTTTCAGATTGAACCTGATTGGAGTTCTTTTTATTATTGGGTGAGTATGATTCACCTTTCAGAAAAAGCAGATTTATTTTTCCCAGGAGTCAGATTAAACAATATGCAAAAAGAACGAAAAAAACTTTTTGAGATTGGTCACCCGAGTATTGCCATGGAGGAGCTAAATGATGGGATGAGAATTATAAAACATGCTTCCAATGAACCCTACATTTTTCCTAAAGAAATAAACTATAACCAGTTTCCTGATATTTCCATGACTTTTGCCATATTACTTCCAGCAATTGGGTGTAAAGAAATGACATTTAAAGGTCTACAAAGTCTCCAATATAAAGAGTGCAATCGAGAATTTGCAACGATAGATCATTTGAGCCAAGTAGGTGTTGATTTTAAATCAACGGAGGGTTATTGGCTAATGAACGGAGCTAATTTTAAGCTAGAAAAAGATACCCTTTTTAGGTCATTTAAAGATCATCGAATGGCAATGTGTGTTGCACCACTTTCATTACTAGAATCGATTCGTATTGATGACGAAACAGTTGTGAATAAATCATACCCGCATTTCTGGAAAGATCTAATCAAGTTGGGATTTGAAATTGAATATCTTTGAAGTAATGAATTCTTTTGGTAGACATATCATTCTTACCTCATATGGTGAATCTCATGGTAAAGCTGTTGGGGCAGTATTAGACGGTTTCCCAGCGGGGTTTGAAGTTGATATTTCATTCATCCAGCAACAATTAGACAGAAGAAAACCGGGGCAGTCTAATTTGACCTCACCTCGAAAGGAGTCAGATCAGGTAGATATCCAAAGTGGAATATTTGATGGCAAAACAACGGGAGCACCAATTCATTTCCAATTATTGAACATGGATGCAAAACCACAGGATTATGATCACCTTAAGGAGATATTCAGACCTAGTCACGCTGATTATACATATCAGGCAAAGTATGGCGTAAGAGATCATCGTGGAGGAGGAAGGAGTAGTGCAAGAGTAACAGCTGGTTGGGTTGCAGGTGGTGCATTAGTTCAAGATTACCTTCACAAGAATCATGACATTTCTATCTCTAGCTATGTCTCACAAATTGGTAATGTTTTAATGGATTCTACGG
Organism: Bacteroidia bacterium; assembly: GCA_029253325.1. Lineage (GTDB taxonomy): Bacteria > Bacteroidota > Bacteroidia > NS11-12g > UBA9320 > UBA9320. Next base: position 1,557 of record JAQWZS010000118.1, on the reverse strand, counting down.
ATAAAAAATTTACACTATCTCAAATTGATGCTTCCCTTTTGCGTTGTCCGAACAATGAAATATCAGACCGCATGATTCAAGCTGTTGAGCAAGCGAAATTAGCAAAAGATAGTTTAGGAGGTGTAATCACTTGTGTTATTTCTGGAATTAAGCCAGGGGTTGGGAATCCTGTTTTTGGAAAGCTGAATGCACTTTTAGCTCATGCTATGATGAGTATTAATGCTACTAAGGGCTTTGAGATAGGTGGAGGTTTTGATATGGTTTCTCAGAAAGGTTCAGAGGTCAATGATAGTTTTATAAATGAAGGGGATATAATTCGTACTCAAAGTAATTTTTCAGGAGGTATACAAGGGGGAATAAGTAACGGGATGGACATTGTTTTTCGGGTTGCATTTAAACCAACAGCTACAATTGGTATTGTGCAAAATACCCTTAACAAATCTCAAGATGAAATAGTTATAGAAGCTGCTGGCAGACATGATCCATGTGTGGTACCTAGAGCTGTGCCTATCGTTGAAAGTATGGCAGCATTGGTTATTGGTGATTTGATTATTTAAATTTTGCAAAGACTCATACTCGCATTTTATAGATCTTATCTGAGGTTGGTGAATTTTATTTCACCTCGATTAGGGGGTAAACACGCCTTTTTATTATTTTGTTACCCTTTTCCTCTAAAGCTAAAAAAGCATCAATATGAATTTTTAAAATCAGGTCAAATGTCATTTGTTGATTTTGAGGGAAAGCGAGTTGCCCAATACAAGTGGGGCAGTGGTGAAAAAGTAATTCTGTGTTTGCATGGTTGGCAGAGTAGTAGTTTTAGGTGGAAGAAATATGTAGAGGCATTAGATAAGAAAGAGTATACAGTTATTTGTTTAGATGCTCCAGCCCATGGTAATTCTGAAGGAAGGCTGTTTAACGTACCTATGTACTCAAGACTAATTCAACAGTTTCTTGAGCAGAATGAAATAAGCATTATTTTGTCTCATAGTTTGGGTGCGTTCAGTACCATGTATCTGTTGAGTGAAAAACCTAAATTGTCTCCCAAAAAGATTATTGCATTAGGGACACCTAATCATGCAGATTTTTTTATCGATGAATTTATCCGTGTTCTAGGATTATCATCTGTCATAAGAAAAAATTTAGTTGATTACTTTTCAAATTATTCTGGAATGAAGACTACAGATTTTGACTCAAAAATTTTTGCCAAAAATCAAAAATCGTCGGGATTAATCATACATGATAAAAGTGATAAAGAAGCTCCCTTTAATTGTGCTAAAGATATGGCTAGATTATGGTCTAAATCAATTTTTGTGGAAACGGATGGTCTTGGTCATAAATTAAGAGATGACTTTGTTGTCCGAGAGGTGATTGGATTCATGGAGAAGTGAGATTCTCGATAAAGATATCTGTGAGAATTTAATGCCCTTCGAAGTATTTCGTGATTTGAGTTAAAAAAAAATACCTAACATTGAACCCATGAAAAAAATAGCTTTACACTGGCAAGTAATTATTGCTCTTGTTCTGGGTGTAATGTATGCTGTTTTGGCTGTTAATTTG
>JAQWZS010000113.1 GCA_029253325.1 Bacteroidia bacterium | reverse complement strand
GTAAGAATTAAAGAGGAGAGTAAAGACAAAGTTGTTCGGATTCTTCATTATGGAGATTCTCAGTTAGAGGGAGATCGAATTACTAATTATCTAAGAAACCGACTACAAAAAAAATTTGGTGGATGTGGACCGGGTATTTTACTTCCATTAGAACCTACCGCTTTTTCAAGAGGAAACTTTAGAGTTAGTCACAGCAATGACTTCATGAAGCACTCCATTTACACTAAGTCAGATTATAATGATTCTTTTGGGATTGGCGGGTCAGCTTTTACTATACAAAACACAATACCAACGAAGATCTTAACAGATAAAGTTAAAGATAGTAGCGAAACAAAAGTTGAGAAATTAAATATTGTGTCTTTTGATAAGTCATTTTTGAATATTAAGAAAATGTATATGGGTTATTCAAGGTCTAGGAAATTTTCAAAAGCTAAACTTTTGTTTAGTAATAATGTACCATTTCAAGTGAAGCTATCTGACAATGACTCTATCCAAGACCATACCATACCACCATCCTCTTTATTTGGAATAAAGGAGTGGAGAGTTAATAGCAGCGATAATATTAAATTATCTTTTAGTTCTTTGAATCACCCTGTTATATATGGTCTTGCTTTGGACGGAGACACAGGAGTAGCAGTGGACAATTTTCCTATGCGTGGGAGTTCTGGGACTGGGTTTTCTAAAATCAATAGAAAAATGTATGCTACTCAGTTGTCAGAAATGAATGTAGTTGCTATTATTTTACAGTTTGGAGTCAACATAATTCCAGACATAAGGGATAATTATAATTATTACAAACGATGGTTGTCTCAACAATTAAAGAGTATTCATTTAGCGAATCCAGATGTTGCAATCATAGTAATAGGACCAAGTGACATGAGCAGAAACCAAGAGGGAGAGATGGTTTCTTATGAAAACATTCCATTGATTCGTGATGCCATGAAGAATGCAGCTATTGAAAATAATTGTTGTTTTTGGGACTTATATGAAGCTATGGGTGGAAAAAACTCAATGATCGCTTGGGTGAAAGATGATCTTGCACAAAAAGATTATACCCATTTTACCTTTAAGGGTGCTAAGTTCGTGAGCGAGATGTTATATAAATCAATAATAGAATTTGAGTAATTATAATGGAGTTGACACCTGATTTTTTCATGAAGCAAGCACTTAAGCAAGCAGAGCTTGCATTTTCTGAAGATGAAGTCCCTATTGGTGCTGTGATAGTTGCTAATAATCAAATTATTGGAAGGGGACACAATCAGGTTGAAAAATTAAATGATCCTACAGCTCATGCTGAAATGATTGCAATCACTGCTGCAAGCTCTTTTTTAAATAGCAAATATCTAAATGAGTGTTCAATTTATGTTACAGTAGAACCGTGTGTTATGTGCTATGGTGCGATTAAAAACGCTAGAATTAAACACATAGTTTTAGGTTGTTTAGAGCCGAAACATGGATTCACAAATTTTGTTTCAAAACCCTCAAGTTTAGAGTTAACTTCAGGTGTTTTAGAGGAGGAAAGTGTTAGACTAATGAGGTCTTTTTTTTCGTCAAAAAGAGAATAAGTAAATAAGCTTTAAAATCTAAGTACAGCATTAAACTTTACACCAAATGGTTTGGCGTTTGGGTATAGTGTTTTATCTAAATATGTTACTCGATGAATAAAATCAACACGAACAAACCTAAAAATATTTTCGATTCCATAACCCAGTTCAACATAAGGTTTTCTGTTTGTAAAAAAGTTGGGGTTTGTTATACTTGGGTTGTTTAAGGGCATAAGCAATTTATTTTTTTCACTCATTTTTCCATATACCCCTTTTGCATTAATGAAGCTTCGCCATTTAAGTTTTTTAGCTAACGGAATTCGATTCATGATTAGACCATTAAACTGGTGTTCATAATCAAATGACACATACCGATCAGCTGCAAACTCAAAAAAGTCCATGAGGTTGTAAGATTGTCTATTACTAAAATAGGATTGGTTACCTCTCATGATGAATAGCGATGGATAGGGTGCTTGACCAAAAGTTTGAAATGCTTTTAAGGTATATTCAAATGTTCCAAAATTTCCCAAACTATTAAATTGCCAAAGCTCCATTCCAATTTTATCAAACTCAAAATCTCCCCCAATCAAATTGCTAAAGCTATGCATATAATCTATTGACAGCACAGGTGCCTTTAGGTTACCCATGCTATACCGATTGTTTCTTCTGTAAATAAACTGCTCTTTATGAGACAATCTTCCTTTTAGACGAACCGAAGTGATATCATAATTAGACTTTATAGATAAAGTGTCGTTTGGGGTATTATAATATCCAAACTTGAAACCACTAACAGGTTCAAACTCGAAGGACTTATGTCTAAATTCAATAAGCTGAGTATAACCTTTTACAAGCTCTTTTTCGAACCAAAAACTTTTAGTGAAACTTCGATTTAGTTGATTGGTTCCAAACATTGCAAATGCGTCATAAAGAGCAGAAGTTCCATTGCTTTCGTCGGTAAGTCCAATAAGTTCAACATCTTTTTTTACTGAGGCACCAATTTTACTCCATTTAGACCTGTTAAATACATAATCAGAAAAAAGACCATATTTAAACTTTTGATCTTTTATACCATATGCTCCATAACAGCGGAATTGAAAATCTTCGTGAAACTTTGGTGATGTACGAAAACCTATACGAGAGCGAAGACCTTCCAGCGAATTATAGCCAAGTAAATAATACCAAGGCCCTAAGTCAACTTTGTTTTTTGGGATGTGACCCTCTACGGCTATTTCAACAATATCTATGTAAGACTTAATAAGCGGTTGGTTTTTTAAAGAGTCTACCATTAGGTATACTTTTTTATCATCAGCGGATATACGCTCGTGGCGAGCCGTATCCCAGAAGTTATCAGATCGATCAAACGAGTTTTCTTCTACACTTATTTTGTCTTCATAGAAGGGCAATTCTTGAACATTATTTACAGAAATATTTTTTGCAGAATTGTAATACAGGCCAATCATTCCCAAGGTATTATCTGTAAGCTCTGCAATATCAATAAGCACACGAGTTTTTTTAGGTAGCCAATAAGTTGGCTCTACTTCCGTAAATTCTTGTTGTATTTTTAACTTTTCAATGAAGTTAATATTAGCCTTATCGGTAATTTCTAAATTAAGTTGTTTTAGAGCATAAGATTTGGTTTCAATCCAAATTGTTCCACTAAAAACAAGATCAATAGGATTCTTTGGGTCAACCCTTATTTGATAACAAGACTTTCCATCAATAACAACACTATCTTTTAGCGTGAAATAGTAGTAAGTATTTGCGGTTATACTTAAAGGAGATATAAAATCCTTATCAAGGATATAAAGGTTGTTTTCATAAAAATTATATTGTTGAAACGTAGATCCTAAAATTTGAGAAACATAGCTTTCATCACTTACACCAACACCCTGAATTTTTGTTGCTTTAATAACCTCTTTTGTTCTTCTAGGAAATTTTCTAAAATAATAATCGCTAATAGTTTCAGAGATAAAAACAGGTAGTACTTTTTTTGAACTAGTATCGCTAAAGCTAGAAATGGAATCAAATAGCGGCTCCATAGCTTTAAATATTTTCCTCTTTTTAAATTTATCAGTTACGTTGTCTACGGCTAATTGAACTTTGCTATACCCCTGATATTGGTAAAACTCTATTTTTTCAGGATTATAGTTTTTTTTCCTTTTTTGAGCACGTTTCATGATAATCAGAGCGGGATTTATCCCCCCTGGTCTAACTACAAATTCTTTTAAAGAGCTTGCTTGTTCGGCTAAGCTAAAGTTAATTGTTTGAGTCTTGTTTTGAGTTACATTTTTTTTGGAAACAGTATATCCCATATAAGACGCAACAATAGAATCCACGCTCTTATCTGTTGATATGGTATAGTAGCCATCAAAATCAGTTACTGCTCCAAGTTGGACGTTTAGTCCCCTAATTGCAACATAAGGAAGAGGCTCTCCTGAATTTGCATCAATTACCCTACCGTTTATGATAGTTTGAGCATGGAGAGATATTCCTAAAAATAATAATGCTATTGTAGTTAAGTTTTTCACTTCCTAATCCTAGCAATATTAAACTAATTATAGTATTTCTAGCAAAAAAAGTCTTTGATAATTTTTAGTGTTTCTACAGGTTTTTCAGCATGAATCCAATGACCCGATTCTTCTACTTTTTTAAATTGGACGTTCTCAAAGTCTTTTTTTATCAGGGGGATATCGCTTTCTTTTATGTAATCAGATAGACTTCCATAGACAAAAAGTGTTGGGTTTGATATTGTTTTTTTGAAAGTAATGGATCCGATCATATCACTGTAAAAAGCTTCTATAGCAGGGGTATTAATTTTTAGTGAATAACCATGCTCGTCTTTTTGTAAATTTTTTAACAGAAATTGTCGGATACCAATATTTTTTTCTAAACTAGCCAAGGCCATGTCTGCCTCTTTTCTTGACTTAAAAGATTTAAAATCTAATGTTTTAAATGCGTTAAAATAATTAGTGTGACTTGGTGAGTAGGTCTTAGGTGCAATATCAACGATGATAAGTTTTTCTACTTTTTGAGGATATAAGTCTACAAATTTCATAATCATTTTTCCGCCCATTGAATGACCAATATGAAATGCCTCCACAATATTTAGATTGTCCATCAATAATGAAACATCATCAGCCATAGCATCGTAAGACATATCTGTGGTATGTGGACTTTTTCCATGATTTCGTTGATCAACAGTTATAACATTTAAGTGTTTGGATAATTTTGAGGCGAGTTGATGCCAATTGTCGGACATGCCAAACAACCCATGGTATATGAATACGTGCTTTGTAGAATTAGAATTTGGGTAGACCCTGTAATGGAGATTAACTGCCATTAATTTAAAAAATCTTCTACAGGGGTATATTCTAAATCAAACGCTTCAGATACGGCTTTATAACAAACCTTTCCATGTATCACATTTAAGCCGAGTTTTAATTCGCGACTATCATTACAAGCTTTCTTCCAACCTTTTTCGGCTAGTTGTATAGCATACGGAAGAGTTGCATTTGTAAGAGCGACAGTAGAGGTGTAAGGTACTGCACCAGGCATATTGGCTACACAATAGTGAACAATGTCATCTATAATAAAAGTAGGATCTTCATGAGTCGTGGGCTTACAAGTTTCGATACACCCTCCTTGATCCACCGCTACATCAACCAAAACTGTTCCAGGTTGCATGTTTTTTAACATATCTCTTGTTATGAGATTAGGTGCTTTTGCTCCAGGGATTAAAACAGCACCTACAATGAGATCCATTTGTGGGATTAGCTCTCTAATATTCATTTCATTAGAGTATCGAGTTACCACATTTGCTGGCATAATATCGTTCAGATACCTTAATCGAGCTAAACTGACATCTAAAATTGTAACTTGGGCTCCTAAACCAGCAGCCATTTTAGCTGCTTGTGTCCCAACTATTCCTCCGCCAATTACAAGAACCTTACCAGGCGAAACTCCTGGCACACCACCTAATAAAACACCTTTTCCTTTAACAGGTTTTTCTAGGTATTTGGCCCCTTCTTGAATGGCCATTCTTCCAGCCACCTCACTCATTGGAACAAGTAAGGGTAAGCTCCTGTCTGGGGCTTCAACAGTTTCGTAGGCTAAACATACTGCTCCACTGTCAATCATGGCGTGAGTAAGCGGCTTGTAGCTTGCAAAGTGAAAATAAGTGAAAACGAGCTGATCTTTCTTGATAAGAGAATATTCCTCTTCTATAGGCTCTTTTACTTTCATAATCATCTCGGCAATATTGTACACCCCTTCGATTGTATCTAAAATTTGAGCACCACACTTTATATACATTTCATCACTGAAACCACTTCCAGAACCACCATTTTTTTGAACATAAACTTTATGTCCACGTTTGGTAAGCTCTAAGACTCCTCCTGGAGTTAATGCTATGCGGTTTTCGTTGTTTTTAATTTCTTTAGGTACACCAATAATCATGATTTTAAAGTAAGTTATTACGCTGTGCAAATTTAGGGTTAGATCATAAATAAATTCTATTAAATAAGGTCATTGGTTTATTGGGAATCATTCTAAAATATCCCTAGCTAGTCTTTCTGGAAGTACACCTTTTTCAATGCCTAAATTTATTTTTTCATTGTATCGATCAACTTTAGATAGTAATAAGTATTGAATATTTTTCTTTGCCCAATACGTCATTTGCTCCTCTCTATTCAATTGCTTCCATTGATTTTTGATATGATCATCAAAGTCTAAGCATTTTTTAATGAATGATTGAATTCCATTTTTTTTATAAGCTGAAGCAATAATAATTTTTGGTATCCATTGATTTTTATTTTTAGGCTTTAAATGAAGAGCCATGCTATATTCTTTAGCAGTAATTTGTGCTTGATGCTTATTGTTTCCATCAGCTTTATTTATGACAATAATATCAGCAACTTCCATTATGCCTCTTTTTATTCCTTGAAGTTCATCCCCGCCGCCAGGACTAATAAGCAATATAAACAAATCAGACAATTTTGATATTTCAGTTTCATTTTGACCCACACCAACACTTTCTATAAAAATGGTATTATATCCTGCAGCTTCACATAGTAGAATTGCCAAACGAGTATTTTTTGCAACTCCCCCTAAATTATTTCCAGAAGCACTTGGTCGAATATATACCCCGTCCATTGAGCTTAATTGATTCATCCTAGTTTTGTCACCAAGAATGCTTCCCTGTGATATTTCACTACTAGGGTCGATACTTAACACAGCTATTTTTCTTGTGGGGTCTTGGAGAAAACCTACACCTACGGATTCAATAAAAGTGCTTTTACCAACTCCTGGTGCACCAGTTATTCCAATTCTTAATGTATCTTTTTGAGGGCCGAAATGTTCAATAATTTGTAGGGCTAATTCTTGTTTTGACTCCAATGAGCTTTCAGCCAAGGTTATAGCCTTGCTCAAAGATCTTGAATCACCTTTTTTAATTCCTTCTATTATCTCCTCTTTAGTCATTCTTGAAAAAATATCCTACTAACGCGTTCACTTATGTTTGTTAAAATCTCGTAAGGAATTGTATCAATCTGTTTTGATAGATCCTCGACTGTAGGATGGTCACCAAATATAACAACTTCGTTTTTTTCTTCGCATGAAATTGAGGTTACATCACACATGGTCATATCCATACATACATTTCCTACGACCTTAGCTAATTGACCATTTATGAGCATAGAGCCCTTGCCACAACTAAAAGATCGAGAATAACCATCAGCATATCCAACGGCTACTATAGCTATTTTTCGATCGTAATTGACCTTGTCTAAATGTCCATAACCGATTCCTTCACCAGCAGGAATATGCCTTATTTGAGTTATGTATGACTTAAAACAGCTGACAGGTAGAAGTTTTGATTGATTCTCAACGGGAGAAATACCGTATAGACTTAAACCTGAACGAACCATATCCATTTTAGCTTTAGGAAATCGGAATATACCTGCAGAATTTGAAAGATGCCTTATTGGATTTAATTGGGATTTATTTTCAAATTCTAGACTAATTTTTTTAAATTCTTGAATTTGTTTTTTAGTAAGATAATCAAGGGAATGATTGTCAGCACCCGCTAGGTGACTAAATATTGACACAACGTTTATATTGGGCTGATTGCTAAGTGTTGCAACAACTTCGTCGATATCTTTTCTTTCAAACCCTAATCGATGCATTCCTGTATCAAATTCTATATGGATACTTATATTCAAGTTTTTGACTTTTTGTAGACAAGAAATATTATAAATGACCGGTTGGATGTTTGTCTCGGTATATGGGGTCAAATCAGTTAAATCAGGACTCAGTACTATAATTGGTGTTGAAATACCAGCCCTTTTAAGTCGAGTAGCTTCATCTGTATACGCAACACCCAAAAAGTCGACATTGTTGTATTCCAAAAGTTTAGCTATTTGATAGCCCCCGCTTCCATATGCGAGAGCTTTAACCATGGTCATTATTTTTGTTTCTGGTCCAATTTTACTTTTTATAATATTGACATTATGTTGTAACCTTGATAAGTTGACATGTAGTGCTGTTTGATGAGTTTTTAATTTTAAGTGTTCAGCAATTTTTTCAAACTTAAATTTTCTTGCCCCCTTAATTAATACCATCTGATTTTTAAGAAGGTGCATGGGGTGTTTTTCAAGGAACGCTTCCGTGCTGCTATAAAACCTGGACTTTATTGAAAAGCATTCTTTGTATTTTTTAATATTTTCCCCAATTCCGATAAGCTCATGAACCTTGTTGTTAGAGAGCAAGGTGTTTATTTTTTTGTAAAGTTTTTTTCCTTTGAAACTACTTTCAAGAATATCCGAAAGGATTATGGAGCATTTTTGATCTTCAATCTTTTGTTGATTTAAGAAATCAATTGCCATAGTAATGGACTGATAATCTGCATTATAATAGTCTAAAATAAGCTGTGAATTGAGCACTCCTTTAACATGTTGCAGCCTCATATCGATATTAGGTAGAACTTTGATTTTCTTTTCAATGGATTTTAAACTTTCACCTAGGTATAATGCCGCGGCAATTGAAGTAAAGGTGTTATGCACAGACGCTTTATCAGAAAAGGGCAGAGAAAGTTGTACTTCTTTATTTTGATATTGTACACGATATAAATCTTCGTTAATATGATTAACCAATACATTTGACGATGGCTCAAAACCCCAGGTGAATTGTTTTATCTTGGCTTTTTGAATTTCATTAACTACATCTTTTTGGGTATTTGAGCATATAACAATTTTAGAATTTTTAAATAGTTTAAGTTTTTCTAAAAGTTTATCTCGACGAGATTTAAAATTGTTTCCATGGGCATCTCCGAGATAAGTAAACATGCCTATTTCGGGCTGAATGATGTCAGCTAGGCGACCCATTTCGTCATATTTAGAAATCCCTGCTTCAAATATTCCAATAGAATGTGTACTGTTTAGTTGCCATATGGATAGAGGAACACCAATTTGGGAATTGTAACTTTTAGGGCTTTTGCAAATAACGTAAGACTCTTTTAGTAAATGTGAAACCCATTCTTTGACGATGGTTTTGCCATTACTCCCAGTTATACCTATAATCGGTATTTGAAAGTTTTCTCGATGCTTCTCTGTCAGTAGATGTAATGCTTGTAAGCTATTTTTTACAAGAATATAAGAGCATTCAATTGCGGGTTTTTGTGTTACTACAAATACCTTTATTCCAATATTGCTGGCTTGAGAGATATAATTATGCCCATCATCCTTATCAGTTGTGATTGCAAAAAAAAGTGCGTTCTTTTTTTCCTGAATTTTACGCGTATCAGTGTATATGTGTTTAATCTCTAAGGAACCGTCTCCAAAGACCTTTCCACTTAATATTTCTGCTATTTTTTCTAAAGAATACAAGCTGTATGCGAAAGTAAGTGTTATTGTAACTAATTTAGCTGCATCATTTCATGACAACACTTAAACAGCAATATACACCAAAGGAATCAAAGGTAAAAATTGCAAAATTTTGTGCCTATCAAGAACGCTGTCACCAGGAAGTAAGAGATAAATTATACTCGTATGGTCTACTACCTAGCAATGTTGAAGAAATAATTTATGAGCTAATACAAGAAGACTTTATAAATGAAGAGCGATTTGCCAAAGCTTTTGTTCGTGGTAAATTCAACTATAAAAAGTGGGGAAGAATAAAAATCACTCAGGAATTAAAAAAAAGAAAGATATCAAAATATTGTATAGCTAAAGGCTTGGATGAGATTAACGATGAAAAGTACCAATCGGTATTAACTGAAATACTAAATAAAAAATTGAAGCAACTTCCTTCGTTGAAGGAATATCAAAAAAATTACAAAGCGGTACAGTTTGCATTGAGTAAAGGGTTTGAGTCTACAGTTGCTTGGAGTATTATTAATTCAAAAAAAATTGAAGGGACACATTAATATACCTAGCCCAATTTCAGAGGTTTCAACTAGTTGGACAAGACAGTACGGTGTTCAACTTTTTTTAAAAAGAGACGATTTGATTCACCCTATTATTTCAGGAAATAAATGGAGAAAACTGTCTGGTATTTTAGCAAACTATCATAAGAATGCTTATGATAGCATTACTACTTATGGTGGAGCCTATTCTAATCATCTATTAGCTACTGCTGCAGCTTGTTCAATACAAAAAATACCTTGCAAGGCTATTGTTCGTGGTGAATCTCCAGCTGAACTTAACCCAATTTTAAAAATGTGTAGAATGTATGGGATGGAGTTAGAGTTTGTCACGAGAAGTAAATATCAAAAAACAAACAGGAAACTGGGTGTTTCCGATCGTATTCTATTCGTGCCAGAGGGTGGTGCTTGCGAGGAGGGAACTCATGGTTGTAGAGAAATTTTAGGCGAAGTGGACTTGTCAAATATCAATCAGATATATGTGCCTTGCGGAACAGGAACAACATTAGCGGGCATGGCTAAATATTTAGAATCAAAAAACCATGAAGCTAAACTAAACGGGGTTCAAGTTCTCAAGGGTGATGGGTATATTGAAAATGAAATTGATAGTTTGTATGGTGTTACGGGAATTAACATTTATGATCATTTTCATTGTGGTGGCTATGCTAAAACAACCGATGATTTAATATTTTTCATTCAAGATTTTATGAAACAAACTGGAGTTTTATTAGATCCCATTTATAATGGTAAAATGATGTTCGCTATTTATAAACTTTTAGATCAAGGTTTTATAAATCGTGGACAGAGAATTTTAGCAATTCATACAGGAGGAATGACAGGTTGGTTTGGAAAATTTAATAAGGTGAGTCTTAATGAATAAAAAAACCCCCGTATGAAAACACACAGGGGTTTAGTTTATGTTTTGATTCAGAAACTAGGGAGCTACTACCGTAGGAGTGACAGCTGCAGGAGCTTTGTTAACAACACCTCTAATGGTTAAAAACTCAGTCCCACCCTCACCATTATGTTTAATAGTTATGGTTTTAGTGAAATTTCCTGGACGTCCTTTAGAATTGTATATAGCTGTAACCTGACCTTCTGATCCGGGAGCTATAGGCTCTTTGGTCCACTTAGGAGTAGTGCAACCACAAGAAGCTTTAACGCTATTTAAAATTAATGGTGCGTTACCCGTATTTTTGAATGTGAATGTTACTGTTGCTTGAACTCCTTCTTCTATGGATCCGAAGTCATGAGATTTTTTCTCTAAGCTTATTTTAGCTTGTGCCTCACTTGATAGAGTTACTTTATCTGTTTGAGCGTAAGTTGTAGAGTTAAGACTGAAAATGATTGCAGATAGTATGATTAAATTTTTCATGTTTTTAAATATATAATATTTCAAATGTAATGTTCAAATTGTTTTGTACAAATAGAATGCCAAATTAGGTTAATGAATTAAAAGTTTAAAAATCAGGTTTTCTTTTTGCCATAAACGCCTCTGTACCCTCCTTAAAATCTTCTAATTCAAAGCAATTTGAAAACTGATCAATTTCAAAATTGAAGCCTTTGTTTTCTGAATACATTGTATTCACACATTTTATTACTGTGTCAATAGCAATAGGTGATTTTTGAGATAATTTATTTATATACCTAATACACGTATCAAGAAGTTCGTCTATTGGAACTACTTGAGTAACAAGTCCATAACTTAAGGCTGTCATTGCATCAATGGTTTTGGCTGAAATCAGCATATCAAGTGCCCGACCCTTTCCAACTATTTGTGATAACCTCTGAGTTCCACCATATCCAGGAGGTAATCCAAGGTTGACTTCAGGTTGCCCGAATTTTGCATTTTCACTTGCTATTCTAACATGGCAAGCCATAGATAACTCGCATCCTCCCCCAAGAGCAAATCCATTTACTGCTGCAATTACAGGTATAGAACTGTGTTCAATTTTATTGAACACTATGCCTCCATTAGTACTCATTATCTTTCCCTCTTCCGCATTAAATTCAGAAAATTCTGCTATGTCAGCACCTGCGGCAAAAGCTTTGTTTCCTTTACCAGTTATAATGATTCCTCTTACAGATTTCTCTTTATTGAGGCGGTCAATTTCTTTTCCTATTTCTTGTATTAGTTCAATATTTAGAGCATTTAGCTTAATTTCTCTATCAAGAGTTATTAGCTGAACAACACCTTGTTTCTTTGATATAATATGGTTGTACATAACTGCAAATTTATAAGAGTCACGTTCTAAGTTAAAGTCTAAGGTTAAATTTGCCCCAATGCACACGGATAAAAGCTTGTCATTTGATGAATTTTCAAGGGTTGGCATAAATGACTGGAAACAAAAAGCTATTCAAGACCTTAAGGGTAAGTCTTTAAATGATTTACACTATGTTTCATCAGATGGAATTAAAGTAGATTCTTATTGTTGTTATGAGAATTCTAATAGAGCATTTAAAATTAAATCGTCAGACTGGAAACTTGTCGCTTTTATTGATGATAAAAGTAAGAAAAATGAGGAGGGTGTTGACTTATTGATTTCAGATTTAGATGTTTTGGGTGACGATATGGGAGTGCTGAGTCTTCAATCAATGCTACAAGTCAATTCTAATAAAGTTCGATTTTTAATTGGAACAAATTTTTATGATAATGTAGCTCGCATTAGAGCTTTAAAAGCAGCTTATCCTAATCTCGAAGTTAATGCCGTGATTCCCTCTACATCAGACGATTTTGAGTACAATAATTTAGTTAGACAAACAATTGCGGCCGTTTCGGCTGTCGTTGGTGGGGCAAACCATTTGTGTGTTTTACCTTTTGATAAAAGTAATTCCAATAAAAGTAGACGTTTAGCCAAAAATATTTTACTAATATTAAAGCACGAATGTCACATAGACTCATTTGTTGATGCTGCCAATGGCAGTTGGTTTTTTGAGTCGTTAACCCATAAATATTTTTTAAAACTATCAAGTAATACAGTTCAAAATAATCCCTTTGTTACGCAAGAAAGTCTTTCATTCTCAGCAGGAATAGCACCTTTTTTGCGTGGTCCGTATTCTACGATGTACACCATTCGACCTTGGACAATTAGACAATATGCTGGCTTCAGCACTGCAGAAAAGAGTAATGCGTTTTATAGAAAAAACTTGGCAGCAGGACAAAAAGGGCTTTCCGTTGCTTTTGACCTTGCAACTCATCGAGGGTATGATAGCGATCATCCAAGAGTTATAGGAGATGTGGGAATGGCAGGTGTAGCAATTGATAGTATCGAGGACATGAAACTTCTTTTTGACCAAATTCCATTAGGTGATATTTCGGTAAGTATGACTATGAATGGTGCGGTATTACCGGTGATGGCTTTTTATATTGCAGCAGCAAAGGAACAGGGAGTAGATCAACAAGATTTAGCAGGAACGATTCAAAATGATATTCTAAAAGAATTCATGGTAAGGAACACCTATATATATCCTCCTAAACCAAGCATTAGAATTATATCTGATATTTTTAAGTATACGTCTCAACATATGCCTAAATTTAATAGCATAAGTATCAGCGGATATCATATGCAAGAGGCGGGAGCTAGTCCAGAATTAGAATTGGCGTATACTTTAGCTGATGGATTAGAGTACGTTAGAACGGGAATTAATGCAGGCTTATCCATAGACGAATTTGCTCCTAGATTATCTTTCTTTTGGGGTATAGGAATGAATTTTTATGAAGAAATTGCCAAACTGAGGGCAGGTAGGTTACTATGGGCCAAGCTAATCAAGCAATTTGGTCCTCAAAACCCTAAATCAATGGCTCTTCGAACCCATTGTCAAACAAGTGGTTGGAGTTTGACAGAACAAGATCCATATAACAATATAGCTAGAACAACCATTGAGGCATTGTCAGCTATTTTTGGAGGAACTCAGAGTTTACATACAAATAGTTTTGATGAAGCTATTGCATTACCTACCGACTTTAGTGCAAAAATTGCTAGAAACACTCAAAAGATAATTCAAGAGGAAACAGGGATAATTCAAGCAATTGATCCATGGGGCGGAAGCGAATTCATTGAGCAAAAAACTATTGATATTGCAAATAAAGCTTGGAACTTTATCACCGAAATTGAGGAGTTGGGTGGCATGACTATGGCAATTGAAAAAGGTTTTCCAAAAATGAGAATTGAGGAATG
>JAQWZS010000095.1 GCA_029253325.1 Bacteroidia bacterium | reverse complement strand
AAATTTATACCAATTGGAGTTGCAGGAGCAGCATCTCCAGCCTCCATAGCCGCATTAATAACACGATAGCTGACACCAACAACATTTTCTTTCTTATGCTCCTCCATAATTGAACTGTTATCTTCAAAATACTGAGCATTCTCACTCAAAACAGCCATTCGTTCAGAAGCTTCTTTATCATTCATTTGGATAACAGCTTCATATGCTCCTTTATAACCAATTGCATCTCCATAAACCTCAATAAATCCTAGAATGAAATCAATATCTCCCTCAGTACTTCTAAGCCAATTAATATTGGTTGCATCCCACTGTTTTAAATCTCCTGTTTGAAAGTAATCTATGAGCATACCAATATGACTAGCTTGAGCATCATTTTCAGCTACATTTTTCGCTTTTTCTAACCAAAAAATAATCTGATCTATAGCACCTCCATAGAGCCCCCCTGATTTGTATACTAAATCCACTAATTGTCCGTCTTGCTTGACTAATCTGGAATTCAAACCATACTCAATTGGGGTTTCTTCTCCAGATACACCCATCGCTCCATAGTGAGAAATAGCCTCATCTTCAGTGACTCCCTCGCCGTAATAATTATTAGCACTAAGAGCAACTTTATCCACACCTTTATCTTTAATTACTTTCTTAGAATCAACCTGAGGATCAAAAATGACAGGCAATAATTTAGAAACCATTTGATCTTTTGTTTCATTTTCTAATGTTAGAGAATCGATGATTGAACTACCCTCAATTAAAGCTGAAAAATATTCTCTTGAGAAGTCAGGAATAAACTTTTTCTCAGCATAATGGTGATGAATCCCATTAGAAAACCAAAATCGCTTAAGGTATACTTCAAAATTCTTCCAACTTTCAACGTTTCTATCACCATTATAGGTTGTATAAATAGCCTCCAAAACTCGTTTAATTTGAATATTATGTTTATAGTTTTGGGCATAAGTAATTTCCCTTCCACTAAGGGCTGCCTGTGACAAATAATAAACTAACTCTTTCTGTTTAACTGTTAAATTATTAATCCCTGACGCATCATAGGTTAATATTCGTAAATCAGCAAAACGATTAGAGTCTTGAGTTGAAACAACTTTATCACCCTCATTCTGAACCTGACTTGATTTGTTGTTACATGAGAATAAGACACTTGTCAATAAAATTAAAAGAACTGTATTTTTCATAATTTTCAATATTTTCTGTTTGCGAATTTAATTATTTTTTGCTTTAGAATCTTATATCACAAGCATTAGATTTGTAGCATATGTTAGAGCTCTTACGCTATGTTTTACCATTATACACAATCTTTGTATTTGGTTACATTTTTATTTTTAGAAGTCATCTCATCTCAAGAAAAATAAACACACCTACTATGGTTTTACCAAAAGATGGGTCTTTAGAGTGTTTATTAGGCAGGTATTTCAAATTTACACATTACGGCTTACTTATTTTTTGTTTAACCTTCAGTTTGTATCCAGACATACAGTTCTACTTAGGTCTTTTCAACTTCCTTAATAAAATATCATTACAAATTATCGGACTAATATCACTATTTACAAGTTGCTCATGGATGATTTTAGCACAAGTTACAATGAGGAATTCATGGCGAATGGGAGTTGATAAAAAGAAGAAAACAGAACTCATTACTGGTGGATTATTTACCATTTCAAGAAATCCATTTTTTTTGGGACTATTAATATTTTTCATAAGCATTTTCTTATAATCACCTAATATTTTGACTTCATTTTTATTTACGACTCAATTTATTTTAATAAGTATTCAAATCAGGATTGAAGAACACCATCTAACTCATATTCACAATGAAAAATATATAAACTATCAAAAGAGAGTAAAAAGATACCTCGGCAAACAAAAGAATTAGAGTTTTATTGAAAACTTCTTTTCTAATTTTTCGAGATCTTCAAGTACTTTAATATTGAGGGGGATTCCAGTTTTTTTACGTTTTTCTTCTATGTCGAATTCTTTTTCTCCAGGAACATAAACTGATTGATTTTCATCTACTCTATCTGCTGATTTAAAAGAATTTATCCAAATATCCATGCTTGTTTTGAATTCATCTACAGATCGAAAACCATCTACTTCCATTGCACCAACAAAATGACCAAGACCCTTACCTGGCAAATTGGGTAAAAGAGGCAAATAGCTCACAAACGGCGGCACCCATTTACCAAAATTAGCCCCAGACAATACTCCAGACATTATATCAACTAGACTACCTAGTGCATACCCTTTATGACTACCTAATTCCTCCAAACTACCAAGTGATGTTAGCATTCCACCATCTTTTAACTCATCAACATTTTGACTTGTCTTGCCATTCTTATCTATAATCCAACCTTTGGGTATTTCCTTTCCTTCTCTTCGAGCAATTTCAATTTTTCCTCTTGCAACTGATGATGTAGCAAGATCTATCACCAAGGGTTTTTCTTTTTTGGTAGGAAACGCATACGAAATAGGGTTTGTTCCCAACATAGCTTGTTTACTATGAGTTGGTGGGATGAAAGGAGTTGCATTAGTCATTGCCATACCTATCATATCGTGTGGCAATGCCTTCATTGCATGGTATCCTGCTATTCCAAAATGATTACTATTTTGAATAGCACCCCATCCACTTCCATATGCTTTGGTACGCTCTATAGCTATATCCATTGCCATAGGAGCAACTACTAACCCTAAACCCGAATCACCATCAATAGTAAATGTTGATTTATTTTCTCTAATTATTTTAACGTCAGGAGACATATTTATCCTTCCAGCCTCCCAGAGATTGACATACCCTACAAGACGAGAAACACCATGACTATCAATACCCCGTAAATCCGCAGAAATTAACACTTCCGAAGCAATTTTCGCATCATCATCTGATGCACCCATAGCAATAAATAATTGAATAGAAAATTTAGTTAGATCTGAACTTGAAATGTACCTCATTTTACTACAAATGTGCATATTTTTAAAGCTGGACTGCATAAGAAATTTAAATTTCATTAAATATGATCTACAAGAACACCTCAAACACTGTTTCAATTATCTCTATATTTTTAATGTCATTTTTTACGTAAAAATGATTTTAATAAATTTTAAAACATTAACTTGCAACCTACATAAACTTTAACAATCTTGAGCATGGGAAAATTTATACTTAAGCGTCTTTTTTTTATTGTATTTGTAATACCTATCTTATTTATTTCAAATACTGCTGAAGCTACACACATGATGGGAGCTGATATTACGTATCGTTGTATCGATACCTTAAAATTTGAAATTACGCTTAAGTGGTATCGAGATTGCAGGGGTATTTCCTTGAATCGCGGTGGTGCACTTACCATTCGTTGTACTTCGGGTGGTAGCCGAACAACCACGCTTACTCTCAAATCTATTCGCGAAATTACACCAGTATGTGCTACCGAACCCTCTCGATGTAACCCTTCCAACACTTTTGGTACGGGCGAAGGAGTAGAGGAACACACCTACACCGGTATTCTTGACTTTAACAGAGCACCATTAAACTCTCTAGCTAACTGCTCTGGGAAAATTGTTATTGGTGGGCAAATCAATGCACGAAATGGTGCCATCACTACAGGCCCTAGCGGTACGATTTACACTGATTGTACCATTGATCTAAACAAGGCACCTTGCAATACTTCTCCTGCTCTTACTTCTGAGCCTATTGCTATTCTTTGCTGTGATCAACCCTTCTACTTCAACAATGGTGCACTAGATACTGCTAACTTTGATTCATTATCATACAGTTGGGCTAATCCACAACGAGCATACAATACGAACACAAACTATAGTGGGCAATTTTCATACTTAAATCCATTTACTGTATACGATCCAAGACCTGGTGGGGGGGCTGCTATTCCAAACGCAAATCCTCCCATTGGATTATATCTTGATCCCTTAACAGGTGACATAGTTTTAACTCCAACCAATTGTAGTGAGGTTACGGTTGCAGTCATTGAAATTACAGAATGGCGTAAAAATGACAAAGGTAAATACGAAGTCATCGGTAAAACTCGACGAGATATGCAATTCATTGTAAAATCATGTCCAGGAAATAAGCCTCCTATTGTCAATGGTCCTTATAACTACGATGTTTGTGAAGGAAATCAACTTTGTTTTAATGTCACAACCAACGACCCAGTATTTGTACCTCCTCCACCTGCACCATTGCCTCCTCCTGATACAGTAACTATCAGCTGGAATAGGGGTATTCCTGGTGCTTCATTTACTGTCACTAATCCAGCTGCACGACTACAAACAGGGCGATTCTGTTGGACTCCCGCTATTGGTCAAGCTAGTCAGTTACCATATACTTTTACAGTTACTGCTCGCGATGATGCATGTCCGCTTAATGCGGTTTCTGTTCGAGCTTTCCGTATCAAGGTAAAACCTCGTGCACAAGCTACGATAGATTTAGATACTATGGATTGTGGATTATACCCTCTTGAAGCCGTTCTAGACGATGGTTTTAAAGGAACTCCTTCTTATAATTGGACAATATTAGATTCTAATAAAAATATAGTCTTTAATAAAAAAATAGCTGAATTTAAATCTACGGGTAATTTT
>JAQWZS010000079.1 GCA_029253325.1 Bacteroidia bacterium | reverse complement strand
CGGGATCAGGCATTTCATGAGCCCATGGGGTATTTCCATAAGCTCCGTCTCTTACACCAACCTTTTGATATAAGATTAGTTCAGTTTGGGATCCTTTTATAATCGATAACTCATCGGCTATTCTGCCACCCGTGATATTAAGTGAAGGAACACCATCGTCAGTTGTCTTATCAACTAAACCATGCTCGACTGCCTTATTAAAATCTCCACCAATTGTTTCTGTAAAAACTTTCTTAGTATAATTATAGGCGTGAGAAGTTTCTTTTTTGTCAGATACATCAGTACCTACCCAAGAAAGAAGTGATGATGCTATGTGTCTTCCATCAAAAACTGGAGAGATTGTAGGTTGAGAGAATACATAACGACCATTGTAAGGTTGCTTGATATCCCAACTTTCTAGTGGGTGAAGATTTGTAGCTATATGAGTAGCATCTACGGTTGTTTCATCAGCAGTTATTGAAGTACTAATTCGTACTGGAATTTTTGCTAATGCTTCTTTTGATTTGTTATGAGAGTATACTGGGTTTGCATCAATGGTGATTACTGCACCATACTTTCCAGCCTTAGCATCTTCAATGAATGATGTGAAATCTGATTCGTCTGCTGAATGACCATTATAATAATTTGTTGTGTCAATGGTAGTACCATAATTACCTAACATCATGTTGATTGCATTCACCATCATTTGATCTGCCTTGCGATTACTACCACATACAACTAAACTTCTTTTGCCAGCGGCTTTTAGTTCTTCAGCAGCAGCTTTAATATTATTTCCAGCAACTTCCATCCCTTGATGAGGAGTGTTGCCTCCTAATTCGCGGAATAGAGCTATTAGGTGTTGGCTCACGTTACTCATTTTGATTGGGACACGAACATCAGCATTACTACCTGTTAGACTCATTAATGATTCAAACTGATAATGCTTGGACATCTTACCATCTTCAGTCGGAACACGATTCTTGCTGTAATCAGTATGAAACTTAATAGGACTAATCCATGTTCCTAAGAAATCCGCACCAAAACTTACAACGACATCTGCCTTATCAAAATTATAAGCAGGTATGATTGCCTTGTTAAATGAAGCTTGATTAGCTCGAGTAATACCAGAGTATGAGATTGGATTATAAGAAACAACTTTAGTATTTGTATATTTTGAAGAGAACTCTTGGATAGCTTTATCTAGTACGATGCTAGTGTTTCCACCACGAATGATAGCAATAGATTTACCAGAGGTTAGTGTTTTGTCAAGTTCATTTGTAACTTTTTTGTCAAAACTAATCCAATCTTGAGCCTTTCTTTTACCTTTAATCATGGCTCCCTTCAATCGATTAGTATCATATAATGATAAGAGTGCAGAATGTCCAAGTCCATCAAGTCCTCCACCAAAATAAGTGGCTTCTTTATTGGGTTCAAATTTGATTGGTCTTCCTTCTCTAACCTTAACTAAAATTGGAAATCCTTCTAGATTGCTGACAGAACTACTGGCGTAATACAAGGGTACTCCTGGAGTAACATTATCTGGCTTTTCAACATACGGAATAGCTTTTTTGATTGGTGTCTTATTACAAGCAGCAAGCGTTACTGCTCCCAATCCGAATCCGAAATATTTAAGGAAATCTCTACGATTTGCTCTTGTAGAATCCTCATTTGAGAATACTTTCTCTAATGGTAAACCCTCGGAAAATTCATTGGCATTTGACGATACAAACTCTTGTGTTTGATCTAACTCATCTAATCCTTTCCAGTAATTATTTGAAGACATAATTTGATTTTCTTTTTAATCTTGTTTTAATAGTGACACTTACTACACTCTAATCCACCATTTTCAGCTACGGTGATGTAGTCCTTACCTTCTGCTAGCATGTTTTTATGTGCTTCTTCATAGTAGTCATTGTTTTCGGAATCAATTCCGCGTTCTCTATGGCAATCAATACACCAACCCATTTGAAGTGTTGAAAAGTGGTATACTTTCTCCATTTCTTCAATTGGTCCGTGACATGTTTGACATTCAACTTTTCCAACAACAACGTGTTGAGAATGGTTGAAATAGGATAGATCGGGTAGATTGTGAATTCTTACCCATTCAATAGGTTTTTGTTCATAACCCTCGATGTATTCCATATTATCTCCGTCGTATCCGATGGCATTGTATATTTTTTGAATTTCAGGTGAAGTTTTTCCATTGTATTTCTCAGCTGCTTTTACATACTTGTGGCAATTCATACAAGTATTTAAAGAAGGTATACTTGCAGATTTGGATTTCTCTACCGTGCTATGGCAATATTTACAGTCCATTTCGTATTGTCCTGCGTGTATCTTGTGAGAGAAGTTAATAGGTTGAGTAGGAGCATATCCTTGTTGAACTCCTACTTCTTCCATTCCAAATTTATAGCCAAATGCACCCAAAAATAACATTACTGCACCTGCAATAATTAGTGTGGCCACTGTTGGATTCCATGCTTCAATGATTGGACGAAATTTCCTTTCATAGAAAGATGGCTCAGCTGTTTGTTTGTTTTTATCGTTATTTAAAACCGTTAAATGCCTTTTTATTCCGTAGAGTAATACGGATATAGCAATTAAAACAATTGATAAAATGATCAACGCAAGAAACGTAGATTCGGAGTAAAAAGATGACATATTATTATTTGAATATGATAAGGTGCTTGATAGAACAAAAAGAGTTGTTAATACAATTTGTGTTTTTGGTATCTTCATTCGATATAAGTGCGTCAAAAATACGCAGTTGCAAATATAATTATCGAATAAAATTTGAGTTTTTGATGGGATTAGAATTTTTCAATTTAGAAGGTTTTCAAATAGTTGCTTTTTTAGTTCGTAAGTTGCTTATAGATAGGCGATTATGTTGTTTGTTGTATGATTTGTTGATGGACTTTTTTTTATTCACAATAGTTGATAATTTA
>JAQWZS010000075.1 GCA_029253325.1 Bacteroidia bacterium | reverse complement strand
CTTAATGAAAAAGATCGTGGCTTCTCTTTTCGATTTGAGGAATCTGATTTGGATATGCGGATGAATTCTTCCTCAGAGATATCTGCTGTAGATATATTAAACACTTATGATCAGCCAAGTTTGGCAAAAGTTTTTAGGTCTTATGGTGAGTTAGATAAGGCTTCGCCACTAGCGAATGCAATTATTTCATATAGAGATATTCAACCAATTACAACAAATGCAGATTTGATTGCAGCGGTATCAAAATTCACTAATGAACGATCAAAGAATAAGATGCTGGCTAAAATTTATCAAGCATTACGAATAGAAGTCAATCGTGAGATCAGTACATTGAAATCTCTTCTTAATCAGGCCACAGAATTGCTTAAGCCTCAAGGGAGACTAGTTGTGATGTCATATCATTCTTTGGAGGACAGAATTGTAAAAAACTTAATCCATACTGGAAATGTAGAAGGTGATCGACAAAGTGATCCATTTGGGAGAGTGACTCGACTATACAAGGCAATAAATAAAAAGCCAATAGAAGCGACCATAGAAGAAGTTGAGCAAAATTCAAGAGCTCGAAGTGCCAAATTAAGAATAGCAGAAAAAATTTAATGATTAAGGAGAAAAGAACTGCCACGCCCCAAGAGTTTAGGCTTTCGCCGGAGTGGATTTACTATCTCTTTTTTTTATTTACACTAGCACTAACCTACATCTATCTATCTCACCGTACAGATAACATTGTCAGGGACATTGAATCAACGAAGAGAAATCTCATTGAGTTGAGAGCGGAGAATATTACGTTGAAATCAGATATCATGAAGAATAGACTTCGAGAAAATCTTGAAGTAAGACTAAAAGATAAAGACGTGAAAGAGCCAAATAGGGCAGTTACTTTAATTAAAGCAGATCATGTCGAATAATATCAAAAAGAGCATAACATGGCGTGTTGTATTTGGCATGGGTGTGGTGGTACTGTTCGCATTTTGGGTTTCTTTTCAGATGTTTCGGATTCAATTAGTTGAAGGGGATAAGTGGTTAGCAATGTCAGATAGTATTACGATTCGTCACCAAGACATTAGCCCAGCTAGAGGTAATATTTACTCTGATAATGGAAGTCTACTTTCTACATCAATGCCCATTTATGAAATCAGATGGGATGCCACAGTCGTCAACGATGATACATTTCAATTTTATATCAATGAATTAGCTCAACAATTGGCTCGTTTATTTCCAGATAAATCGAGTTCATACTATAAGTCAAAACTCAATACGGCTAAGAAATCTATGAGCAGATACGTTCTCATTAGAAGAAAAGTCAATTATCATGAGCAAAAGATGATGAGAGATTTCCCGATTTTCAGAAAAGGGAGATACCGAGGTGGATTTATGGCAGAGTTAAATACTAAACGAGTAAAACCTGCAGGAAATTTAGCTTTTAGAACAATTGGTTATCGAACTAAAGATAATCCGGGGGTTGGTCTGGAACGAACTTACAATATTGACTTAGGAGGCGTTAAAGGGAAGCGATTAGTACAAAAAATATCGGGTGGGTATCGTCCATTGAATGATGAAAATTTGATCGAGCCAAAAAACGGCAGAGATATTCATACGACCATCAATATTGATTTTCAAGAAATAGCTCAACGGTCACTTGAAAAGTCGTTAATCAAGCATAAAGCTGATCACGGTTGCGTGATTGTAATGGAGGTATCGACAGGAAAAATAAAAGCTATTTCAAACTTATCAAAAAGAGAAGAAGGAGTATATAGCGAGCAGTATAATTATAGTATTGGGGAGAGCTATGAGCCAGGAAGTGTTTGGAAGGTTTTTTCCGCAATGGCCGCATTTGAGGATGAATTAATTAGTCTTAATGATTCTATGGACATTCAGAATGGAGTTCGAGAATATTTTGGAAAGAAAATGCAAGATTCTGATAAAGGGAGATTCAAAAAAATGAGTTTCAAGCAGGCTTTTGCAAGATCAAGTAATGTGGCTTTTTCTTCAGTAATTTTTGATAATTACTCAAAGAAGCCCAGCAATTATATATCACATCTAAAAAAATTAGACTTAGATAAGCCAACGGGTATCGAAATATTAGGTGAGCCTGACCCCTTTTTGAATCATCCGGCAAGTTCTAGTTGGTCTCAGTTGACTCTTCCATGGTTGGCTATTGGATATGAAAATCAACATACGCCACTCCAGTTGCTTACTGCGTATAACGGAATTATCAATGATGGTATAATGATTAGACCTCAGATTGTCAGTTCTGTTACAGATGCTGGTATTGTGATAAAAGATAATGATAACTCAAGTCAAACAGTTCGTGTTTGTTCAGAAGAAACCTCCAATAAAATAAAAGAATTAACTGCTGAGGTTTTTATAAGTGGTTCTGCAAGGAATGTACGGAGTGATGTGGTGACTATGGGGGGCAAGACAGGAACAGCACAGATAGCTTCCTCCAGTGGTTATCAAAAGGCCAAAATGTACAATGCGAGTTTTGTAGGTCACTTCCCAGCAATGAAACCTGAATACTCAATTTATGTCATGGTAAACAAGCCCAGCAATGGGATATTTTATGCTTCCTATGTTGCTGCACCAGTTTTTTCAGAGGTAGCCCAAAAGATTTTTACAATTAGTGTTAAAAAAGAGGTCGTAGATTCTTTGATATATAAACCTAATTATCATGCAGGATTTTTTAAGGATATTCAAGCTATAAATAGCCAACTTGGATATGCTATAGATGAAACTCCGTCTACAGATTTTGTATGGGTCAATTCTGAGAATAGTAAGATGGAAGATGTTTTAGTCGAAGAGGGTAAAATGCCCGATTTTAGAAATTTTGGTGTTAAGGATGCGGTATACGTGTCAGAGCTCTTAGGGTTAAAACCGATTTTAGCTGGAAGAGGGCGAGTAGTAGAGCAGAGTCCCAAGCCTGGGGCTGTAATATATAAAAGTCAAACTGTTTATATCCGATTAAATTGAAACGTCTAGATTCACTCATATCTGCTGTTGATTTAATAGATTCTTTTGGATCTAAAGATGTTCAAGTTTCTGGTCTTGCTTTAGATTCTAGATCGGTCCAATCTGAGTACTTATTTGCTGCAACTCGTGGGGCTAATACAGATGGTCATCTATTCATAGATAAAGCAATTGAATTAGGAGCTACTGTAATCGTGTGTGAGGAAGTAGTTAATCCAAAAAATCACGTTACCTACTTAGTGGTTGAAAATT
Source organism: Bacteroidia bacterium (assembly GCA_029253325.1). Taxonomy (GTDB): domain Bacteria; phylum Bacteroidota; class Bacteroidia; order NS11-12g; family UBA9320; genus UBA9320. The sequence continues at coordinate 32,651 of JAQWZS010000075.1, read as the reverse complement.
CAGCCAAGGCACTCGGTCTAATTGCTTCAGCATTTTATGATAATCCAAGTAACAAACTTAAATTGATTGGGGTGACGGGCACCAATGGAAAAACCTCAGTAGCAACCATGCTTTATGAGTGTTTCCGAAATCTAGACCACAATTGTGGATTGTTGTCTACAATTAAATATAGCATCAATGGAATAGATACTATCAGTACTCATACTACGCCCAATAGTATTCGAATAAACGAATTATTAGCAGATATGGTTGATGAAGGTTGTGAATATGCATTCATGGAAGTGAGTTCTCATGCTCTTCATCAATATAGAACGGCTGGACTAAAATTTGACGGTGCAATATTTACGAATGTAACCCGTGATCACCTGGATTATCACACAGATTTCAAAGAATATTTATATACGAAAAAAACACTTTTTGACCACTTAGATTCTTCAGCTTTTGCCTTAATAAATAAGGACGATAAAAATGCAAAAGTGATGGTCCAAAATACACTAGCGAGCTCTTATACTTATAGCCTCAAATCATTTAGTGATTTTAAGACCAAAATTGTTGAGCACGATTTCGATGGGATGCTATTAAATATCAGTGACTCAGAAGTGTGGTTGAGATTAGTCGGTAAGTTTAATGCATATAATGTTTTAGCTGTTTATTCAACGGCATTTTTACTAGGCAAGGATCATTTAGAAATTATAACAGCACTCAGTGCAATAAACAGTGTTGATGGTCGATTCCAAAACATAAAAGAATCAGGCATAACAGCCATTGTCGATTATGCTCATACCCCAGATGCTATTCAGAATGTATTGGATACAATCAATGCAATTCGAACGATAAATGAGGAGTTGATAACTGTTATTGGGTGTGGAGGAGACAGAGATAAAGGGAAACGACCTATCATGGCAAAAATTGCTTGTGAGTCTTCAACGAAAGTGATTCTTACCTCTGATAATCCTAGAACAGAGGATGCCAACGAAATCATTTCTGATATGATGTCAGGAGTAGAACCTGGACACTTCAAAAAGGTATTAAAAATAATAAACAGGGAGGAAGCTATTAAGACAGCAATCAGTCTGAGTAATAAGGGTGATATCATTCTTGTGGCTGGTAAAGGACATGAAACTTATCAAGACATTATGGGTGTGAAACATCCTTTTGATGACAAAGAAATTTTAACCAAAAACCTAAAACTATTAAAAGAATAATGCTGTATCATTTATTTGAATATTTAGAAGAAGTATACAATCTGCCTGGAGCAGGAGTCTTTCAGTACATCTCCTTTCGTGCGTCTCTTGCAGTTATCGTATCCTTGATCATTTCATTGCTATTTGGCAAAAGATTAATAGATAAGCTCCGAGATTTACAGGCTGCGGAAACTATACGCACGCTTGGTCTGGATGGGGAAGAGTCCAAACGAGGTACTCCAACTATGGGAGGTCTAATCATTTTAGCGGCTATACTTATTCCGACGTTATTATTTGCCAAACTAGATAATGTCTATGTCTTGCTAATGATTTTTAGCACCATCTGGTTAGGGTTAATTGGTTTTCTAGATGATTACATAAAGATTTATAAAAAGGACAAAGCTGGATTAGCGGGAAGATTTAAAATCATAGGTCAAGTTGGCCTTGGAATTATTGTAGCATTAGTACTTCATTTTAATGATAGTGTCGTTGTCAGAGAGCAATACAAAATAAACACGATAAATGAGGCACCTGCCGATGTAGAGGTGAAAAATATCAATGGTCAATTGATGTATTTCAAAGATGTAAAAAGTACAACAACGACACTTCCATTTATTAAGACTCATGAGGTAGATTATTCAAAATTTTTGTTTTGGATGAACGATGCTAAAGCCAATAAATGGGCTTGGGTAGTATTTATGGTAATAGCTGTTTTGGTTATTACAGCAGTGAGTAATGGAGCTAATTTAACGGACGGAATAGATGGATTAGCTGCGGGTAGCTCTGCGATAATTGGGATAACATTAGCAGTTTTAGCATTTATAAGTGGTAACTTAATATTCTCTGATTATCTCAATATCATGTTTATACCTAATCAGGGTGAACTAGTAATTTTTGCAGCAGCTTTCACAGGAGCTTGTATTGGCTTTTTGTGGTACAATAGTTTCCCAGCTCAAGTTTTTATGGGAGATACAGGTAGCCTTGCACTTGGGTGGATTATCGCTGTCTTGGCGTTGATGATTCGAAAAGAATTAGTTCTTCCCATTCTATGCGGCATCTTTTTAATTGAAAATTTGAGTGTTATGATACAAGTCAGTTATTTCAAATATACCAAGAAGAAGTACGGTGAGGGGAGACGAATATTTAAGATGTCACCACTTCACCATCATTATCAAAAGCTCGGATATGCAGAGCCCAAGATTGTAACCCGATTCTGGATTGTAGGAATCATGTTAGCCATATTCACCATAATAACCTTCAAACTAAGATAATTGAGTGAATTAATATCCATATTAGGTGCCGGTGAGAGTGGAGTAGGTTCAGCTATTCTGGCTCAAAAACAAGGCTTTGATGTTTGGGTTTCTGACTACAATCAGATTCAACCTAAATATAAGGCTGAGCTTGATAAATATGGAATTAAATATGAAGAAAATGGTCATAATGAGAAGCTTATAAAATCCTCTAGTAAAATTATTAAAAGTCCTGGTATAAGTGATAAAGCTCCAATTGTTATTGCAGCTATTTCAGTGAATATTCCAATTATTTCTGAGATTGAGTTTGCAGCAAGTTACACGAATGCTTCATTAATTGGGATTACAGGAACGAATGGAAAGACCACGACCACAATGTTGACTTACAGTATTTTAAAGAGTGCTGGTTTATCTGTTGGTTTAGCTGGAAATGTGGGCTATAGTTTTGCGAGACAGGTTGCTCTTGAAAATTACGAATACTATGTGCTCGAATTGAGTAGTTTCCAGTTAGATGGGATGCACACAGTTGCTCTAGATTATGCTGTACTCCTCAATATATCGCCAGATCACTTAGATCGGTATACAAACTATCAAGACTATATTGATTCTAAGCTACGCATCAATTTAAATCAAGACGCTAATCAAAAATTCATTTTTTGTGCAGATGACGATGAAATCACTAATCAATTAGAAAATCATACTACCACAGCTGATTTGGTGCCATTTACCTATGATAATGGACCATTAGATCAAGGAGCTTGGGTAGAAAATAATCAATTAAATATTCAATTAACAAACCCAAAAATTAACTTCAATATGTCATTAGATCAACTTACTATAGCCGGTAGACACAACACGTACAACTCGATGGCTGCTTCAATTATTGCTAATTCTCTTCTAATCAGAAAAGAAACCATACGTGAGAGTTTACTCGATTTTAAAAATGTAGAGCATCGATTAGAATTTGTTTCCAAAGTGAAAGGAATAAGTTTTATTAATGACAGTAAAGCAACGAATGTTAATGCTGCGTGGTATGCATTAGAAAGTGTAGAAAATCCAATTATTTGGATTGCAGGTGGAGTAGATAAAGGCAATGATTATGAATCGTTGAGTCCACTAATTAAAGAGAAAGTTAGAATTATAGTGTGCTTAGGAAAAAACAACTTGAATTTACATAAAGCATTCAGGAAAGATGTTGATATGATGATTAATGCAAGTTCGGCTCAAGAAGCAGTCAATATTGCTTATGGGTTAGGGGAAAAGGGGGAGACGGTTTTGTTGTCTCCAGCATGTGCCAGTTTTGATCTGTTTGAAAATTATGAAGATAGAGGGAATCAATTTAAAAGAGCTGTAAGAAATCTGTGAGAGAATTTCTGCAAAAAAATATTAAAGGTGATTACTACATATGGTTTGTAGTATTAGCACTTTCTATTTTCGGAATTCTAGCAGTGTATTCTGCAACGGGTACGCTTGCCTATGCTGAAAAAGGGGGTAATACAGAATATTATCTGATCAAACATGCTTTTTTGGTATTTTTTGGATTAGCCACGATGTGGTTAACTCACTTGATTAGTATCCAATACTTTTCGAGGATTGCACAGATTATGCTGTTTCTTGCGATTCCATTACTAATTTACACCTTAATTTTTGGGGTAGAAATAAATGATGCTCGAAGATGGATTTCGTTGCCTGTGGCGGGTCTTACTGTGCAAAGTTCAGATTTTGCGAAGCTTGCACTAGTTGCTTATGTTGCTCGTTTTATGGCCAGAAGACAGGGGGAGGTCCACGATTTCAAAAAGACGCTTCTTCCAATACTTTCCATAATTTTACTCGTTTGTTTATTGATTTTTCCAGAGGATTTTTCAACTTCTGCAGTACTATTTGTAACGAGTATGTTGGTATTATTCTTGGGTCGAATACCGCTCAAACAGATTGGTTTGCTAGCAGGTATTGGGATATTAGTTTTAGGAGGTGCCTTTGCTTATGTGATGAACTCCGATGTTCAATTTGGGAGAATAGCTACAATGAAAAGTAGAATTGAAGCATTTTCAAATGGAAGTGACGATGGAGGAACATATCAAAGTAGACAAGCTAAAATAGCTGTTGCCCGTGGAGGATTTGTTGGAACAGGTCCTGGCAGAAGTAGACAAAAAAATATTTTACCATCTCCATTTGCAGACTTTATTTATGCAATTATTATCGAAGAATACGGGTCAATTTTTGGAGGACTTACCCTTGTTCTACTCTATTTATTATTGCTTTATCGATCATTTAGAATTGTCCTATTAACAGAAGATCCGCTGGCAGCTCTTTTAGCCATTGGATTGGCCTTCAGTCTGGTAGTTCAAGCTTTGATAAATATGGGTGTAGCTGTAAATATTCTTCCTGTTACAGGTCTAGCACTTCCTATTGTAAGTCGTGGAGGAACATCCATATTGTTTGTAAGTATTGCATTTGGGATTATTCTGAGTGCAAGTAGAACTATTTATCCAGAGAAAGAAAATGAGTAAAAAATATCGAGTTCTTATATCTGGTGGAGGTACAGGGGGACACATATTCCCTGCTATCGCAATTGCTAATGAAATAATGAATCAGTATCCCGATAGTGTTATTGAATTTGTTGGAGCTACTGGGAGAATGGAAATGGATAAAGTACCTGCTGCAGGATACAAAATTCATGGGCTATGGATATCGGGACTTCAAAGAAGATTAACTATCAAAAACCTTAGCCTGCCTTTTAAATTAATGGCTAGTTTATTGAAATCAAGTTTGATTATTAAAAGATTTAAGCCAGATTTTACTATTGGTGTTGGAGGTTATGCAAGTGGGCCATTAAATTATATGGCAAGTGTAATGGGCATTCCTGTGTTTTTGCAAGAGCAAAATTCTTATCCTGGAATAACCAATAAGTTATTGAAAAAGTATGCGGTTAAGATTTGTGTAGCATACCAAAAAATGAACCGATTTTTCCCAAAAGAGAAATTAGTTTTAACGGGTAATCCAATAAGACAAGATCTCTTATCAAAAACGTATGAGCAGAATAGTGCTTTTGAACATTTTTCTCTAAATCCAAAAAAGAAAACAGTTTTAATAGTTGGAGGAAGTTTGGGTGCCAGAACCATCAATGAGGCAATTGATGAAAATTTAAGTATACTAAATAATCATAATGTGCAACTATTATGGCAGACAGGAAAAAACTTTACTGGTGATTTTGGAACATTTGATTGGGGAACACGCACAGCTTTTATTCAACGAATGGACTTGGCATATCAAGTAGCAGATGTTGTGGTGAGCAGGGCTGGAGCTATGTCTGTTTCTGAGCTTTCAGCTCTAGGAAAGGCTACAATATTTATCCCGTCACCTTTTGTTAGCGAGGATCATCAGACAAAGAATGCACTTAATCTAGTCGATAAAAATGCGGCTTTACTTTGTCCTGATAAAGATGCAAAGGATCAGTTAGGTACGTTAATTATAGATTTAATGAAAGATGAGGCTCAACGAAACAATCTTAAATCGGAAATTTTAAAATTGGGTTTACCAGATGCTGCAAAAAGCATCGTAAATGAAATAATAGAAGGTGTTAGCAAATAGAAAAAATATCTTTTTTGTAGGAATCGGTGGAATCGGTATGAGTGCACTCGCCCGCTACTTTAATTCCGAAGGATATTTTGTTTGTGGATATGATCGAACATCTTCTCCTATTACAGATCAATTAATTCAAGAAGGAATTGAGGTGTTTTTTGAAGATAACCTGTCTTCTATCGACAATGAATTTGTTCAAAACCCTGATCAGTGCTTTATTGTCTACACTCCCGCAATCCCAAAAAGTAGTTATTTGATGAATTATTTTCTGAAGAATGATTATGCAATGCATAAGCGTGCAGAAATTCTTGGAGAAGTAACTAAAAATACCATTAATTTAAGTGTGGCAGGAACTCATGGGAAAACAACCACTAGTAGTATTGTTGCATCAATTTTTCAACAATCGAGCCTCTCTTTTTCAGCATTCCTCGGTGGGATAAGTGCCAATTTAAATAGTAATTATTTTAAGCAAGATAAAGGGGGAAGTCATTTTTCAATTACTGAAGCCGACGAGTTTGATCGATCATTTTTACACCTTAAACCAACTTACAGTGTCATAACAAGTACAGATGCCGATCATCTTGATATTTATGGCAGCAAGGAAGATTTAGAGGACTCTTATGTTGAATTTTCTAATTTAATTTCAGAGGATAATCATATCTTTTATGCTAAAAATAAAGTAAAAAATATACGAGGTATTAGTTACTCGGCTACAAATCAAGAAGCCATGTTTTATGCAGAGGTACATTCTCAAGATTCCAAAGGAACACATTTTGATATTCGTAATCATTCTGGAGATCTATTTATCAATAATTTATTTGTCAGCTTACCTGGTATTCACAATCTAGAGAACGCTGTTGGTGCAGCATTGATGTGCCGCAAAGCTGGAGCGAGTGAACAAGCTATTCGAATTGGTCTAAAAGAATTTAAAGGCATTAAGCGAAGATTTCAATATGTGATAGAACGGGATGATTTTTTGTATATCGACGATTATGCACATCATCCAAATGAGTTAAAAGCAATTATTTCTTCAGTAAGAGATTTATATCCAAACCGTAAAATTACCGCTATTTTTCAGCCCCATTTATACACTCGAACTCAAGATTTTATGGCAGATTTTGCTCAAGAACTGTCCGATGTAGATGGTCTGATTTTATTGCCAATTTATCCAGCACGAGAGCTTCCTATTGACGGAGTAACATCAGACGCTTTATTGCAGAAAATTAATCATCCAGATGCTATTTGTATGTCTAAGAGTGAGGTGGTCGAAAATTTAAAACAAAGAGAGTTAGACATACTCTTGACCCTTGGTGCTGGAGATATCGATCAATTAGTAAAACCAATTTATGAGTTCTATGGCTAGTAAAATTATTCCATATCTACGAAAGAGCTTGTATGTCTTATCAATTGTCATCGTTTTTGTGATTTTATTCTTACTTCAGAGAAATCAACAACATCAGATTTGTACTTATGTGAAGATTGTAATTGAGGCACCAGTTCAAAAACAATTAATAACTCATGAGATCATTAAAAATAAGTTAGATAAATGGTATATCGGAGGATTATCTGGTGTTCCTCAAAACGGGATTTCATTGTCAGATATTGAAGAAAAACTAGAAAATATTCCCGCGATAAAGGAGGCTGAAGTGAGTTTTGATTTGAAAGGGGAATTAAAGATTGACATTCTTCAGCGTGTCCCATTAGTTAGAATCATGCCTCCAAATAAGAAATCCTTTTACCTAGCTGATGATTTGGTAAGAATTCCATCCCTTGATGTAGATATTGCACGAGTTCCAGTGGTCAATGATTATGTAAGCTCTGAAATGATTAAGAAAGTGTACACCCTATCCACATATGTGCATGAAAATGCATTTATAGATGCTATTACAGAGCAGATATTTGTAGACAAGGGTGATTTAATCATCATACCAAAAATTAATAACCAAAAAATAGTGATAGGAGATACCACTAATATTCCAGCAAAGTTTGATAAACTCATTGATTTTTACGTCGATGGGCTAAAACACATTGGGTGGGATAAGTATCGGATCATTAACTTAAAATATAAGAATCAAATCGTTTGTAAATAGTAATATGGTAGAGTCACAAGAAAAAATTATTGTTGGATTAGATATAGGTACAACCAAGGTTTGTGCCATTGTAGGTAGAGCAAACCAGTATGGTAAAGTAGATATCCTTGGTATGGGAAAGGTCGCTTCTCATGGAGGGGTAACCCGAGGTGTTGTCTCGAATATTGACCGTACCGTAGCAGCCATACAAGCGGCTATCAAAGAAGCATCTGAAAAATCTAACGTAGATATACAACGTGTTGAAGTAGGAATAGCAGGAGCTCATATTAATAGTTTACAACATCGAGGAATGATTATTCGTAATGACGGAGAGTCAGAAATAAATGCGGATGATTTGAAAAAATTAGAAAATGACATGTTTAAGCTTGCGGTAAAACCTGGAGACCGGATTTTACATGTATTACCTCAAGAGTATACAGTAGATGATGAGCCAGGAATCATTGATCCGATTGGAATGGCTGGAGTGAAAGTTGAGGGAAATTTTCATGTCATTACAGGTCAGATTTCTGCTGCCAAAAATATTTACAAGTGTGTTGAAAAATCTAACTTGCAAGTGACAGATATTGCTCTTGAACCTCTTGCATCTTCAGAAGCTGTTTTGAGTAGCGATGAACTTGAAGCAGGTGTTGTTTTAGTTGATATTGGTGGAGGGACTACTGATGTAGCAATTTTCTATGATAATATTATTTGCCACACTGCAGTAATCCCTTATGGAGGAAATATCATTACTGAAGATATCAAACAAGGGTGTAATGTTATGAAGGCACACGCAGAACTCCTTAAGGTAAAGTTTGGAAGTGCGTTGGCTAGTGAGCTAGATGAAAATGAAATTGTTACTATTCCTGGAATAAGGGGGAGAGCAGCCAAAGAAATATCGGTAAAAAACCTTTCAAAGGTAATTCAAGCACGTATCCAAGAAATTATGGAGCTTGTACATTTTGAGATAAAACAAAGTGGCTTAGAAAAAAAATTAGCTGGAGGAATTGTTATCACAGGAGGTGGATCACAACTCAAACACGTAGATCAACTTGCTGAGTTTGTAACAGGACTGGACGCAAGAATTGGTTACCCTAACGAGCATTTGGCTAAGGGAATGGTTGAAGAAGTTAAAAGTCCTATTTATGCCACAGGTGTTGGCTTGGTTCTCAGAGGATTAGCAGCTGAGCGAAAGGGTGGTGGAGATATTATTGGTACTGGACCAAAACCTTCAGGTGATAAAGTAGGGATATTCTCTCGTATCAAAGAATGGTTAAAAGACGAAGTAGAAGTTGAAGATTTCAAAAAATAAAAAATATGAGTTTTACAGTAGAATTACCCAAAGATAGATCGTCCATCATTAAAGTAATTGGTGTAGGAGGCGGTGGAGGAAATGCCGTAAATCACATGTATTCTGAAGGAATACAAGGTGTTGATTTTTTTATCTGCAATACCGATGCTCAAGCACTAGAGAAAAGCCCAATCATGAATAAAGTTCAGATTGGCAGTTCACTTACTGAAGGTAGAGGAGCTGGGTCAAATCCGGAGATAGGAAGAAAAGCAGCAGAAGAGAATATTCACGATATTATCGAGTCATTGGGTTCTAATACCCAAATGGTATTTATTACTGCTGGTATGGGTGGAGGTACCGGAACTGGGGCAGCACCAGTAATAGCTAAAGCTGCCAAAGACAAAGGAATTTTGACGGTAGGTATTGTTACTACTCCATTCATGTTTGAGGGAAACAAGCGATGTACAGCAGCCTTTCATGGAATAGAAGAAATCAGAGACAGTGTTGATTCACTATTGGTGGTTTCTAATGATCGAATCAAGGAAATTTATGGGAATTTACCCATTAGTAAGGCTTTTGGTTATGCAGACAATATCTTGGCAACAGCAGCAAAAGGAATAGCAGAAATTATTACAATTGCTGGAAGTATTAATGTTGATTTTGAGGATGTCAAAACGGCAATGACAGGTAGTGGCGTGTCAATTATGGGAATGGGTGCCTCAGAGGGTGATGATCGAGCCATGCGTGCAGTTAGTCAGGCCTTGAACTCTCCGTTATTGGATGACAATAAGATACAGGGAGCAAGTGATCTGTTGGTTAATATTTCATATGGTGACGAAGAGGCTACTATGGATGAATATGCTACGATTAATGAATACCTACAAGCAGAAACAGGAAGTGATGCCAACTTGAAATGTGGTCTTTGTTATGACGAAAACTTAGGCCGAAGTCTTAGTGTGACCGTTATAGCTACTGGTTTTAATCGAGTAGAGAATCGATATAATGCCATTGCTTCAAATAGTGATGTAGAGTATAATTTGGGTGGTGTAAATGTCAATGAAAATTTAACACTGGAGGAATTAGACGCTCAAAAGCAAATTACCATTTTTGATTCTATTGCAAATAGTGATACCCAAAAAGATTCAAATCCAACTCATGTCAATAAGTCGGGACAAGAGGGTATTGAGAAAATGGAAAACATACCAGCATACAAACGAAGAAATGTCACTTTAAATGAAGTGAATCATTCTTCTGAGATGGAAATCTCACGAACAAGTCTTATAGAAGAGCCAGAATCTAAGCCAGAGTTGAGAACGAACAACTCTTTTCTACATGATAATGTAGATTAATTTTTGTTCATCATATGAACCTCCAAGTTTGGAAATGGGATATTAATACCTTTTTCATCAAACTGTTTTTTTACATTTTCTTGCATATAAAACATGGTGTCCCAGTAGTGCTCACTTTTGCAGAATGGTCGTGTAGCTATATCTACAGAACTATCTCCTAGATTAGCCACTACAACACCTTGATCAGGATCATCTAGAACATAAGGGCATGTGTCACCTACAGACTTTATGATATTTTTAGCTTTATCAATGTCCGCACTATATGAGATTCCGTAGGTAAGTTCTACACCCACTATACCTTGACCTGAGATATTGGTAATGTCATTGCCAGTCACATTTCCATTGGCTATAATGATGCGTTTATTATCTAAGGTGGCAAGTATGGTGTTAAATGCGTTAACAGAGTCAACAGTTCCGGTTGTTTGACCACCGCCAATTACAACCAAATCTCCAACTTTGAAGGGTTTAAAAATCATAAGCATTACCCCGCTTGCAATGTGACCAATACTTCCATTAAGAGCCATACCAACACCTACCATTACCGCACCAAATATGGCAATAAACGATGCAGTGTCTATTCCAAACATGGATGCTACTGAGAGCAACAGCATAACTTTCATTAATGTACCAAGTATAGAGCTTAAGAAGCTGCCTAATGTTTCGTCTTTGGTTGACTTATTTATTTTGGGTTCTACCCACTTCATGAGGCGTTTTATGACCCACATTCCAACCACTAGGGTAATAATGGCTAAAGCAAATTTGGGGGCATACTCAATGACCATATCGGTAATTTGTGCTGTTATTTCTTCAATATTCATTTTATCTATAATTTACGTTGAAGCAAATATGAAACTGGAATAAGTCACTATTTATGATATTCGTCATATTTGGATATGATATTGAATCAGAGGATTCTAGTCAAAGTATCCGTATTTTGGATACAAGAATTCGGTACCAGTTATTTTGCCAAGCCCCTCACTGTAGTGCCTCATGGCCTCTACTAACCCAGGAATGAGGATGTGGTTATACTTATCATCAATTGGAAAAAGTGCTTTCCAACCGTTGTAGGTACCAAGACTTAGATCAAACTTTTCGAGTTGTTCATAAAGTCCTGTGATTCGTCCACAATAAGCCAATAGCCCACTGCTGTTAAAGTGAATATTTTCATGGATATTGCGTCTGTTTTTTAGTTTGAGTTGCTGCACCTGCTTTCTGAATTGGTCTGCTTGTTCAATGACCGATATGTGGTCATCCAAACCTTGATCAAACGACTTTGCAGTATTCAGAATAGCCTCAGGTCTTAGATCCACAAATCCATTGTTACATACCAACCAATTAATCATTGCCTCACGATTGAGCTTGTGCTCTTTGCATAGTTGGTCTATGGTTTCGATGAGAGTATAATTGGTGTCCAATACCAAATCAAGTGGAGCAAAATAGGGGCCAGCCAATATTTGGTCTTTGCCTGAACTATTTCGAAAGATGATGGGATTTCCAAGGGATGTAATTGCCCGAACAGTTTGAGATACTGCCGCGTATAATCCATTGAAAAACACCTTTATAAATCCAGACAGTTCGCCAGTATAACCCGTAAATTCGGCCATTTCTCCGACGGATTTAATGGAGAGAAGCGAGCTAAAAGTAGTGGCCAATGCTTGGGTATCTTTACCATAAGATACAATGTCCTCCAAAAGTAGGTGTGGTGTATTGTTGTCTACAAAATCCTTGACTTCTTGTTCCTTATACTTAGAGGTAATTACAGATGCAATATTCTGAGAGCTTAAATTTTTCAATTTATGCATCAAAATAAATAATCCATGCATATGAAGTTCTGCCTGATGCTTGCTGCTTCCCAGTTCTTGAAAAGCCTTTACAGTGAATGCACTGGTTTGGTATTTTCTAAACTCTTTACGATTGTTTAGTAGGGAAAAAATTAAGCTTGAATTATCTGTTTGGGTATAATAGCAAATCCCGTGTTGGTCAAACCAAGGTTTTTGTTCGTCATCTCCCAATAGTGCATTGCTTACTAATACATGTGCTAACTCTTCTTGTGATGCAATTTTCATATTGAGGTAGAGAGCATAAGCATTGTCTAAAGAGAAAAGGCCATTTTCTCCACTTCTCAAGGCATAATTTACATTGAGACTGGGTATGTTGTCTTTATTATTTCCAAAATTAAGGTTGGTCTTAGCTATAGGGTTACCTTTTGTATCGGATACTGGATGGCTAACAGGTAGAGTCTGAAATGGAAAAATTTTGTTTAAGAGTCGTTCCCCTTTTTTATCAAAGGTTACTTTTAGATCGAAGGGAAGTTTATTTTTTTCTGCTGCGGTACGATATTTTCTAGAAACACCACTGCTCAAAGGTAGCGTGCTACTTGTGTAAATATAGTCGATGCCAATAGCACTCGCTGTTACAAGGCTTTTTAGGTTAAAATTCGAATACTGAATGGTTAATTCATTGGCATAGAACTGCTTTTCTTTGAGAAGATCTCCGAGTGATGAGTGAGCATATCCCAGCTTAATCACAGGTTCGCCATTGATAATCTGATACATGCCCCCAACAGATGTAGTATGTGCCATGAGTACTTCTCCTGCGTGGTGTTTTTTAATATCTCCAAAATCTTCAGCCAGACCTTTTAAAATTTCTTTTTTGATGGATCTTTCGATGTGCTTATCGGTGTCTCCTTGAGCTATTCCATGCTTGATGAGTAATTTATCAATGGACTCAAAATGGTAGGTAGCTACACTAGGAACTGGAATGCCACTGAATATTGCTCTAAAACGGTCATTGGTTCCAAGACCTAATTCTTGTTTTATTTTTTTAACAAATGCCTCGAATGGTGACGTTGTTTTACTCGCTTCTGAAATCAGATAATTCACCTTTTCCTCCTTGTTTTTAAATTGATTTAAGGCCTTATCTAAATCAACGTGAAACTTGGGCACAGCCATTAATGTTTTGAAATGAAGTTCGATGAATCGGTCATACAATAGTGTGGACTCATCTCCATTTTTTTCAATCTCTTCAAATTTCTGCTTTCCGAATATTTGAAATAATTTGCTGCAAAATTGATCAATTTGACTTCTATTTATTCCAGTGATGACTAATTTAGGAGTTGCATTAGCAAGGGAAGTTTGAGCATCTTTAATGTAATTGAAAGACGATATAATTTCAATCACTGCTTGTCCACCTACTGCACCCGTTCCTCCAAAAAATATCATTTTGAAATTAAAAGGGTCGATAGAATTAGACTGAGCTAATTCTTTCAATTTGAGAAAAAACGATTGATGTTTATAGTTTGTAAAATTGTCTTTACTTAACATGAATTCACATAAATAAAAGTGAGCAAAGATAACAAAACACTTGTCTTTGTGGTCGCATTGCAAGTCATAAGAAATCTAAATAGATAATCGCTTAATTACACATAGCTTAGTTTGTTTGAAGCTCTTATGCTGAAGTAAACAGATCGTTGTTTTTGGATACGAATTCTTTTAGAGGGGTGTACATGGCCATTTTTTCTTCTTTTGTTTTCAAGTCTAATATGTTAGGAGACAGTATAAGATTTGGATGATTAATCTTTAATATTTTAGCTTCCATATCATGGGGTAATCCCAAGCACCAAACACATTTGTATTCTTTTAACTTGTCAAGACCTACATCTGTGGTTAAATGCTTTTTTGCTGTGCTGATGTTTAATGCTTCTAGGATTTTTTGGAAACTGCTTCCTTCGGCTATAAAATTTTCTACAAGTTCTTTAGTTGTGAGTATAGTACATGATTGAGTAGGAGTGCTTAATGTATTTTGTGGTTCACTGACTTCACTAGTTGAGCTTTTATCATTGTATGATTGAGGCTCATCTAACTCTTTTTCGACTCCTAATTTTTGTTCTTTTTTTGTAGAATCTTGAGGTAAAATGACTACCGATTTGAAAAGTAGTTCAATATCTATATGGTCAAATGAATCCATTTTAAAGACAAATCAACAAATTTTTTTGGATAGATTTATTTTTTTATTAAAAACATCTGAAAATAAGCTGGTTAAGGATGCTATTTTTAACAATTTGGTTGGAAGTAACCGAAGATAGAAGAATAGGTTATAACTTTGCACCAATGAAAATCAATCAAATCACAGATTCTAACCTAAAAGATGTTGATTTTAATCAACTTGATTTTGGGAAAACATTTTCAGATTACATGATGGTTATGGATCATGATGGACACTCTTGGAGTGAGTATTCTATTGAGCCATTGAAGGAATTGAGTTTTCATCCAGCAATGTCTGTTTTTCATTATGGTCAAGCAGTTTTTGAGGGGCTAAAAGCATATAAACTAGATAATGGTAAGGTGAATATCTTTAGGTTACATGACAATCTGAAGCGATTCAATAAATCTGCTGAGCGTCTTTTGATGCCTCAAATTGATGTTTCTCAAGCACTGGATGCTGTAAAGAAATTTGTGGAACTCCAACGTGAATGGGTACCTAACCGAAGTCAGGGTTCGCTGTACGTTCGTCCTTTTATGATTTCTACAGATAATACATTGAGGGCGGTGCCAAGTAAGGGATATAAGTTTGTAGTCATTGCATGTCCAGTAGGTTTCTACTATTCAGTACCTCTACGTGTAATGATTAATAAACAATATCGTCGTGCGGCTACAGGTGGAATTGGTTATGCTAAGGCTGCAGGGAATTATGCTGCTTCGTTTTATCCGTCCAATCAAGCAAAGGAGTTAGGCTTTGACCAGGTATTGTGGACTGATATTACCGATGATTTTAAACTTGAAGAACTAGGAAGTGCTAATTTCTTTTATGTAAAGAAGGGTGTTTTGTATACTCCAAAGATGAGGGATAGTATACTCAATGGAATTACACGAAATACAGTAATTACTCTAGCTAGAGAATCTGGTATGGAGGTATATGAGGAGGCTATATCCGCAGATCGAATAAAATCTGAGCTAGCTGCTGGTGAAGTTGATTGTCTCTTTGCTACAGGAACAGCAGCGGCTGTTACCTATATCAACGAACTTATGATTGATGATCAATTATTTAAGGTAAATTCTGACACCTATGCTCCGATTGTTCAGATTAAACTAGATCTAGATGATTGCAAATTTGGTTTGAAAAATCACGATGAATGGAACGTCTGGGTTTGATTAAAATTAAACCAATTTTAGACGATCAAGCAAACGTTTAGAATCTTATTCGTGTTTAATTTCTTGTCAAAAATCATGTCCATTTATGATTAATATCATAAATGAAGGGGGGGAATCTGATAAACCCATGACATTTGCTCCATGATTCAAACAAATACAAAATATTTTATTTTATTATTCTTCATTTTTTCGTCTTTTGTGTCAATAGCACAAACAGACGGACAGGTATTGACCAGAACTAATGGGGGAGCTAGTTGGGAAATTAGTGGTCTTCGAGGATCATTTATTGTGCCTGCAAACACTACGTTTGCTTTAACCCAAGCACATCATAATCATACAATAATAATGAATGTAGCCACTAGCAGTGTTGATCTCCCAGACCCAGACCCCAATATTGCTGATCCTATTTTAGACGGAACCACTTATACACTTATTAATAATCATGCTACAAATACAAAGATTTTGAATAGAAGTTATGGTCTAATAAATGGAGGTTCTACAAATATTCTTCCTAACAGTACATCTATAACCATACAAAAGGTTGTGAATGTTTGGCAGCAGATTTACTAGAATAATTGACATGATGTAAACGCAAGTAATGGATTTTTTGTGATTAAAATCATATGATTTTATGATTTTAATCATATTCTATACTTAGAAATAATTGTCTCCTTTTACTATTCTTGCAAGGTGGGAATGAATACTCTGAAACGGATAACTTGTATGAAAAGAGCAATGCTTTTATCTGGGATATCTATAGGTATAGTTTGTCAGTCGTTTGGTTTATTTCTAAATTGCCCAATAGAGGATGGGGAAATAAAAGTAATAGGAGGGAGAGATAATAAGCCCCAAGAAAATCCATTAAGTATTTTAGATTGGAAAGCAAGATTGCATACAGGAATATCTAGCTCGTTTTTTATCGATTATATCACATCTCCTTTAGGATATATTGATGTAGAATTCATAGACCCAAATACGAATGTGAAGCGGATTGAACAGGGGGCTACTCAAACCAATTATTCCTCTCAGTACACCATTGGCTTTGTGTCACGTTATAACCTGTTTCAGTTTCAAAAAAATATTGCATTGGCAGTTTCTGCACCCATAGCAATTGGCTTTGGCAACGCATACCCTAGTACACCAAATGTTATTGGTTCAAATGGGTTTGGTAATTTTCAAGTTCCTCTAATGCTTAACCTTTTTTATGGAGCTAAGTCCACATTTGATGCTGAAGATAAAGTGGGCTTTAACTTAGGTTATGGTTTAGAATTTAATAAGATAGGGATAGTTCATTTGGGTACGATTTACGAAGATAAAATGTACAATAAAGGATGGATAATGCCTGCTTTTTCAGGAGGAATTCAGTTTTATAAAGGGAAATCTCCTGTAGAAATAAATGTAAAATATGGGTATAGAAAGGTGCAAGATCAACTGGTAGATCAGAATGGAAATAGGCTTGTTGGTGGGCGACGACTCACCAGAGCTAGTTCGTTCAAATTAAGTGTGGTCTATTTTTATAAATAAGAATTAAATCTCTATTTTACAAAAGGTTACATCCTCAGAAAAACTTAATTATTTAAATCCCATCGGATATTTAGTCTTAAACTTCTCGGCATCATTGGATAGCCAGGAGAACTATAATAATCTTCTCCCATTAATCCTTGTTGGGTATGAAAAAATTCAATACCAAAGCAGAAGCTTTTCACCTGAGCATTGGTATAAACCTGTATTGGAGGAGTGGATTCAAAGGATTGATTGGTGTTGTGCCAAGCTCTAGTATATGGATTGTATTTAGGGCTGTTAAATGAGCTGAACCAAAAAGATCGGACACCTAGTTGAACCTTTAGATTTTTTTGGAATAATCGAAATTGAGTATATACGTTGCCTGAAATAGCAGTATTTGGTCTGGGAAGTACCTCTTGATTGGAGGTTTTTTGGAATGTTAGATTTAAGTCGGATCCAAAATTATCATGTGTAAAATGATGACTGATTATAGCTCTTAACCAACTTAAATCATCATTGTATTGAGCTATTTGATTTTCATCTTGATAAAAGATGATCCCATTCGTTTTTTCTGCAGTAATACCAATTTCCAAAGAGTGATTTATGAGACTAGTTGATACAGTCCCATGAAGTTGATTGACACTAATTTTTGAAAAGTCATTTTTCCATTGAACGGCATTACTTCTGAATTCTTGTTGCATGAAAGTAGGCTCAACTTTTTGTAATAAGAACCCGCCTGAGATTTTTGAATTGTTTAGACTAGTTAAAGCAACTCCATGGATGGAATAATCTCCTGCATTGTAACCTAAAACACCCAATTTGGCCTCTGGTCTGAAATTAATTTTGTTTAGTTTGAAGATCCCCTTTACGTTGAAGTATACGTTTTGGAATGTTTCTCTGACAGTATTTTGATAGATTGAATTAAAGTCATGAATGACGCTAGACAAAATACTATTATTTCCAATCTTTTTCATGTAGCCGATTTCGTTTTCTATAGATCGATGATAGCTAGAGTCTTTAAATGGTAACATAGAGAAACCATAATTTAAACTATCGGGACTTTTATCCTCAAACTCGAGTCGTTCATTTTTTAAAGCACTGGATATAAAAAATTGCTGATCAAATTGGCTTAGACTAGCATCTAGTGTAGAATCGGTGGAAAGGCCACCTGGTCTGAAATATTGGATTAGTTTAAACTGATTTTGTGCCAAGGTCCCCAGTCCATTGGTATAGTTTACTTGGTTATTATTAAGCTTATCTCTGCCTATTTGAGCATTGAAGGATGAGTCTGAAGAAATCCCACCAAATTCAACATTTTTTGATCTGTTCCAAATGTATGATGTCACCATTTCATACTTTCGGTCGGGAGAATAGTAACTGGTATAAAATTTGGTGTTAAATAAATTGCCCATTCGGACTCTTGAGAAATTTTCAAGATTCGAGAAATAAAAATTTTGATTTTTGATTCTACGATAATCAACACCAAATGATAGTCTCTCAGAAATTTGTTGGGCATGAGTTGCAACAATGGATAACATCTCATTAGCTCCTTGAGAGTAGTTGAGTCGGGTGAAGGGTTTATCTGTTTGATATAGGTGAATTTTATCATTATAGAAGTACGGACTCATTTGATCTGCACCTAAACGAAGTTTTAATTGCTGTTGGTTAGATTGAGAAAGTGATAAAACTGGAGTTGCTTCCAATCCTAAATCAATGAAAGGAAAAGTGTTTTGATACGCTGGGTAGTAGTTGTAAAATAAGTTTAAGCTTGTGTCTAAATTTGTCTCATGATCCTCAAGAAATTCCATGTCCTCCATATGCTGAACTTGGACATCAGTAGGGTTGTAATTGTGAGCAGATGATGTGTCCAGAAGTTGAGCGTATGCAATGAAGTGAGCAGGTAATATTAACGCACTCAGAAGGAAACGCTTAAACTTGTGAGCCATTATTTAGCTGTAAAAAAATAAACTTTATTATTAGAGTTTCCGACTACATCAATAGCTTTTACATAGGCCTCGTATCGCATGCTATCTTTTGTTGGAAGAGGATAACTCAGGTTGAAAATATAGATGCTATCGTTAACAGCAGTTTTGTAAGTGAATAATTCAGATGAAAAATCAGCGGGTTGAATTTCAAAGAAAAAGCTATCAATTTCGTAATCGTCTTTACAAATTATCTCAAAATTGATAGTGTCTTTACCTGTAATGGTTGTGTCCACGCTTGGATAGATAATTTCGAAACTAGGGCTGTTACTGTCCACGTAACTGTCGTATTCGGGGATATTAAATTCATCTCTACAAGCTGTTATGATTGTTGTTGTAATCAAACCAATTACGAATAATTTCTTCATACTGCAAATAACATAAATTATTGTCAGAGTATCTTTGCCGTTTCGTTCATGAATGTAGATTATTTAATTGTTGGTGGAGGGATATCTGGAAGGTTGTTACAAATAGAACTTATGAAAAGAGGTTTTAGTACGCTAGTCTATGATAAGTCAAATGCAAATCACAGTACGCGTGTAGCGGCAGGATTAGTAAACCCAGTAGTGGGTAAATTTTTTACAGTTGGATGGCGATCTGATCAGTATTTCCCTTCTTTGGCAAGTCATTATAAGAACTTGGAGGAGACACTAAAATCTAAATTTTTCTCAAGTAAACCTATGAAGCGAATTATAGCGAGTGCAGGAGAACAAAATAGATGGCTGAGCAAAGCACATTTAGATAAATATATTGACTTCTGTTCTTTTTCACACGAGGACATTAAAGGTCTGAATACGTCATTTGGAGTTTTGAACATTCATCTTGCAGGAGAGATGGACACAGAAGCTTTTTTGTCAGCATGTAATGAAATACTTCCCACACAATCAGAATCTTTTGACTATAATGTGTTAGACCCTGAAAAGCAGGAATATCAGTCCTTTTTGTACAAAAATATCGTCTTTTGTGAAGGATATGAATCTTTTAAAAACCCTTATTTCAAAGATCACATAGAAGTAGTGCCTACAAAGGGAGAACTTCTGGAAATTCGAGCTCAGGGAATACCCAAAGATAGTATATATCTTGGTCCAGTTTTTATTCAGTTCATAGGGAATGATTTGTGGAGGGTAGGAGCTACTTATGAACAAAATCAGACATCACTTGAGCCAACATCATTAATGAGAGATGATTTGGAGGTGAAGTTGAATAAACTAATTGATGTACCTTATGAGGTGGTAAATCATTATTGTGGAATCAGACCAGCATCTATTGATAGAAAGCCTATCATGGGCAAACATCCACACATTGAATCTATGTATGTGGTTAATGGGATGGGGAGTAAAGCAATTAGCATTGCACCACTATTAATGCGAGAAATGTCAGATTATATGGAGCAAGACATACCTTTGCCGTCTGAAGTTGATATAAAACGATTTTGCTAAGAACAATTAATTATTATCTAAAAATTGGGCTGATGTGGCTAAGTCTTTTTACCCTTACCAAGATTTACTTTTTGTGGGTGAATCTAGGAATAGATAGTTCATTTTTTTTAAATTTTAGGCAGGTTTGGTGGGCAGGATTACCTTTAGATTTATCCATGGTGGGGTACTTGTCGATTATACCAATTTTGGGTTTATTTTTTAGTAAAATAGTACCTCGTGTTACCAAAAAAATCTTATTTTTTTACGGCTGGTTCTCATGGCTATTTCTAATTTTGGTAATGGCCACTGATGCATACTTTTTTTATTATTGGGGTCAGAAAACTAATTTGGGTTTTACTCAATTCTTAGGTCAAGAAAATGCTGGATTGTTTTCTATTGAGACTCAAACATTAATAGCAGCATTTTTATTTTTTATTCTGAGTATTATTTGGTTTACAAAAAAAGGTATTCGATTATTTGAGTTGCCTGAACGAGGAAATATTTGGACTGCAATCATGTTGTTAACCCTCTCATTGTTAATGATAAGAGGTGGACTAAGCAATGTGCCTATCAATATATCTAGTGCTTATTTTAGTGAAAACAATGCCTTGAATAACGCTGCTGTTAATCCTGCATGGAGTTTTTTAGCTACCGAATTAGAGCGTGACAAGCATGCTCCACTTATATTTTTTGAAAATAGAGATGAAGCAGAAAAAATCTTAAATCTAAAAGAAAGTCAAGTAAAAGATTATTCGTCATTGCTTCAACCCTATGATTCGAACACGAATGTTATTCTCATTGTACTTGAAAGTTTTAGTGCAAAGGTGGTAGGGTCCATCAATGGGGATAAATACGCATCTACTCCATGTTTAGATTCAATTGCAGGCAAGGGGATTTCATTTTCAAATGCCTATGCTTCGAGTTTTCGATCAGATAAAGGTCTTTTAGCAATTACCACTGGATTTCCCAGTGGTGCAAGGCAAACACTTACCAATTTCCCCACTGAATTGTCCTCAAAGCCCAACATATTTAAGCTTTTTGATAGTCGATATTGGAGCTCATTTTATTACGGAGGTAATTTAGATTTTGCAAATATTAAAGTGTTGTTTAGTCATGCTAATCAGACGAAATCTCAAGATGATTTTACATCGATCAATAAAAATACATGGGGTGTTCATGATGAGGATGTTTTTAAAACGTTTTCAGATGATTTTACGAGTAGGCAAATTCCTCAATTTTCGATGCTATTTTCTTTGAGTAGTCATGAACCATTTGATATCCCCAATTACCATAAAAAAGAGGATCCCTATTTAAATAGCTTATCATACACAGATAGCTGTTTGGGGCTGATGATTCATCGGTTGAGAAAAAGTGATAAATGGTCCAATACATTGGTAATTATTACTGCAGATCATGGTGTTATTCGTCCAGATAATGCCCCAATATACAGTGAGAAAAATTTTCATATACCGCTTATTCTTACTGGAGGAATTGTTCAAAAAGATACGATTATTCCTGAAATTGTTAGTCAAGCAGACTTGCCATCAACAATAGCTAATTACATGAACAAACCAGCAGTTTTTCAGCAGCAATCGGTTTTAAAACCCAGTAACAATGCATTTTATTCCTATCACAACGGAATAGTTTCCATTACTTCAGATTGCATTCAATATTATGACATTGACCAAAATAAATACTTGTTCGACTCATGTAATTACCCGCTTGAAAAGGCTTATTTTCAATTGGGGAATGACGATTTTTTTAATCGTTAGTACTTCACAAATTTTTGGCTAAAGCCATTCAACATTAGGAAATATACTCCAGACTCTAATTGTTGAACATTTATGGATTCCTTTTGAGATAAAATCTCACCTTCAATAACATTTACGCCCAAGCTATTTTGAATGGCAAAGGATGATCTTTGAGCATCTTCTTGTTCTACATGAATTTTGTCTTGAACGAGCGTTGGATATATTTTAATTTTTGATCGATCAATCATGGTTATATTCGATTGAGATCCTTTTATACCACTAATCGAATCAGTAATTCCAATGCTCATATTTGTATAACTGCCACTACCTGTTTCTGTAATTTTAACAGCCTTTACAAGATAGTGATTAGTTCCTTCATATGGTTGATTATCTGTGTAGCTAGTACCCTCTATTAAGCTTGCATTGATAGGGCTGCCATATCCACCGCTCGATTTTTGACTTCTATATAGGTGATAACCAATAACATCAGATTCTGTGCTAGCAGTCCATTTTATGGTCACTTGGTCCTTTTTAGTATTTGTTTCCAACACTGCATTGGTTGGGGGCAATATCATATGATGCCTCAATGATGGGTCACCCATTAAAGCCATGTGCGTTCCATTTTGATAGTATCCAGCGTCATAATTACTTGAATTATTTTGAGATTTCATGGTAATTTCACCATAGGTTTCTCCCAATGCAAGAGGATGGGTTAACCACTTAGGACGACCAGTCCACATGGATACAAAACCAAGTTTTGAGGAGGCCAATGAGCCTCTTAATAGATTATTCTCACTATCAAAGTCTCCAAAGTAACTTCCAAATAGATGGTTGAATGCAGCAGCATTTTTTGTATTGAAACTGATGGTTGCACCAAAACCATTGCATGAATAATACCATCCTGCACCACAGGTATAAGACAGGGCATAGTCTCGATCTTTTGTTTGTGTAAATACATCATCGTAAATCACTCCGTTTTTGCCACAAATAGCCGAAAAATCTCGAACAGCTCCAGCACCAAATCCTTCAGCCAACGTACTGAAGTTGTCCTCAACGATTCCTTGGTTAATTAGTTTTACCTCACCTGACTTGTAGGTGTGCACCTTATTTAAATATTGGCGGGTGAGTTCTATCTCAGATTTGGTGAGAGCAGGAAGGTTACTGAAATCTACACGTCCAACACCAATAGTTACTTCGCCTGGAATTCGGCTGTTATCAAATTTTCCATCACCAATTCGGTTTTTATTCTGTTCGCGAGTACCCAGTGTTGTGGAATCTACATCTGTCCAAGCACCATCAATCACACCATAATAAACGTCCGAAGGCCATGCTCCGCAATGAGAATTCGGAGCAGTTTTATGACCATCTGGCGGAGATTGATAATCAAGGTCTTCGCAATACAGCCCAGAATAGGGAACAGGTATATTACCCAATAGGTATAAAGCGTTGCATCCTTCTGATCGAACGTGGTAATCAATCAAATCACTTACGTCATTAACCCCAGCATTGCTGGCAATTACTTCCTTGAAAACTTCCCAGCCATCAGCAACTAAATCTTGAGTTAAGGTATTGATTTCGCTAGAAAGACTGTTCTGAATATAGTCCATTACTAATACACCGATTATACCTCGGCTATGCACCGCTGGTTTTTTATGTGCAGTGGAAATGTAGGCATATCCTTTTAGCTTATTTGGTCGGTTGAATGGGTCGGTGATTGTAGTTGTTTTATCGACGGTATACTCATAAATCGATGTAGCATCAACGTCTGTATCTTGATAAAAGCTATCAGTTGCAGTTAGATTTGCTACAGAGCCTCCCCATGATTCAGAGCCATAAATCCGCTTGTAAATAGCATACGATTGAGCATTATCTTCCACTTTCCAACGTAGAGTAACAGATAGATTAGTCTCATCCCAACTAGCATATGCTTCCACAGCTCGATGGTTAGAGTAAGTCTGGGCTTGCACAGCAGAGTAAAGTATGAATGACAATGCAGTAACAGCGTATTTTATCGTATTTTTCATAATAGGTTTTATCTTCGTACAATGTTAAAGGAAATGTCTAAAAAAGGAATCATCGGAATGTTATTTTTAATGATGGCCTCAAGTTTTTGTTATGCACAAAAGTTTTGTCGTCACATGAAAATGAATCAAGAATATGAAGCACAAAATACCATTGATTCCAGGGCAGATACTTTTGATGTGTTGCATTATCGCATTAATGCATCTTTTTTAAACTACGCAATTGATAAGAGTATTGATGCACAAACGACACTCCGTGTTCGACTGAAAAAAGAGACTTTTCAAATGCGATTAGACTTATTGGAATTACCTGTTTCTTCCGTTTCTGTGAATGGACAGTCGGCGAAGTTTAATTATAACAGCCCCAATTTGGTTATTGATTTGGATAATGTCAAAAGCGGAGATACGCTTCAAGTGGTTGTTTCTTATTCAGGCGAACCAGTGCAAGATCCTCAATGGGGTGGATTCTATTTTTCGGGTAAATATGCCTTCAATTTGGGCGTAGGTTTTGCTTCAGATCCTCATAACTTTGGCCGAGTTTGGTTTCCATGCTTTGATAATTTTACAGACAGGGCGACCTATGATTTTTTGATTAGGGTAGATTCAAGCTACAAGGCCTATGCTAATGGATTGTTGCAAAAAACTACCAAAAATTCAGATCAAACCGAGACCTTCCATTGGCAAATGGATGATCCCATTCCTACCTACTTAGCAGCTGTGGCCATAGCTCCATACGAAGAAATTCGAATGAACGTAGATGGTATACCAGTGATTCTAACCGCTCTAGCTTCTGATACGGCCAATTTGAGAAAAAGCTTCGAAAACCTACCGACTTGTATTCGTACGTTTGAGTCTTCCTATGGCAAGCATACCTTCGATCGGGTAGGGTTCAATACCGTACCTTTTAACAGTGGAGCTATGGAGCATGCTACCAATATAGCCTATCCTAGATACGCCATAGCCAATGGAGATAAAACTTCTGAAACCTTGTTTGCTCATGAGTTGGCACACCACTGGTGGGGAAATACCATCACTTGTAAAACGCAAGAAGACATGTGGCTCAATGAGGGTTGGGCATCCTATTCCGAACGACTTTTTTTAGAGGCGGTTTATGGTAAAAAAGCCTACGATGATGATATTGAAGCCAATCACCATAGTGTATTGCAGTTTGCCCATGTGCTCGATGAAGCAATATTGCCTGTAAGTGGTATAGGTCATGCTAACACCTATGGAAGACACGTGTACGATAAAGGAGCAGACATGGTACATACCCTAAGAGGATTCATGGGAGACCAGTCCTTTTTTGAGGCTTGTCAAAGCTTCCAATCCACCTACAAATTCAAAGATGTCACTACCCAAGATATGCATACTCATTTCCAGTCGTATACCTCATTGGATTTGACTGGTTTTTTTGAGCAATGGGTCAAAACGGCTGGTTTTGCTCATTTTGATATCCTTTCTGTGCTCAACGATGACGATGTCTATCAACTTATCATCAAGCAGACTCCTCGTTTTAATCAAGAGATCTACACGGATGTTCGACTATCTATAGCAGTATTTACCGAGGGCAAGCGGTATGATACGACCATTACAGTGAGTCAATCCCAACAAACGTTTTCAATAACTTGTCCATTCAAACCTGAATTTTGGGTTATCGATCCCGATGATAAAATCAGCGATGCTACTACTACAGATCAGGTAGCAATAACTTCCGAGGAACAAAATCTCACGCATGGAATGATGAAAAAAGTGAGACTTGTGGATACCAATCAAGATTCGGCCCAGTTATGGGTTACCCACCATTGGGCTCCTGCAGATGGGACGTACGGTAAACCCCAAGGGGCACAACTCAGCAAAGAACGCTATTGGGAGGTACAAGGACTTTGGGGCGTAAACACCCAGATAGCAGCACAACTCATTTATAGTGGATTAAAAGCCACGGCTCCAGACTATGGATTTTTAGATACCGATTTGATACGTTCTACCGAAGATAGTCTGGTGCTATTGCACCGACCCAATGCACAGTCTCCTTGGACAGAGGCCTCAGACTATTCCAAAAACATGGGTTCGCTCTTTGACAAACGTGGAACTATTGATATATCCAACCTTCGTAAGGGGCAGTATTGTTTGGCCATGTACGATGTTGCCTTGTCGCATGTTACTAATTCGAACAAACGACCCGCATTCAAGCTATTTCCGAACCCAGCCAGTCAAGAAATCAATGTAGAATTGGCGAGTCCACAAACGGGTGTTTTGGAGATCACGAATCTAAAAGGGCAGGTAATCCATTCTCATCCATTAAACGGACCTGAATTGACGCACAAAATCGATATTTCGTTTTTAGCTGCGGGGGTGTATTTGGTTGGAATTTCCATACAAAACCAAGCCTACGATGTTCGCCGTTTTGTGGTAGAATAGCCTCAATTTACTATTTAAAAATATGATATTAATTATATTTGGATATGATATTTATACATGTTTTGATTTTTTGGGTCTTTCATTTTTAGAATATTAGTTGCTGACTATGAGATACTTAGGGTGATAAAACTCCCTGAAGGTAAAATTCTGTTCCATTTTTAGCCCCTTGTTTTTTTAAAAAATCTTTCTCAATTTTACGGGACTAATATTTAACTCTACGTATTATGAAAAAGAACATTTTTTTACAAATTGACCGAAAACTCAAATCTCATTTTTTATGAATGGTTAATGGTATTTATCTGTTCTTCAATCCATTCGCTGAGGGTTTCTATGCCTCGTTTGGTATTGGCACTGGTTTCGAAAGTAACGGGAAGGTGTTCAAACAATCGACTGAGTTCGTCTTCAAATGCCGTCATATTGGCTTCTACAATTTTAGTTTTTTTCTTGTCGGTCTTGGTGAATATAACGCCTACAGGTACCCGATGCTCGCCACACCAAGCCATAAACTCTAAGTCGATTCGTTGGGGTGGAATAGCTGCATCAATGAGTGCAAAGACAATGAACAAATTTTCACTTCTCAGTAAATATTCGGTGATTAATTCCTCAAAAACTTCCCGTTTTTGCTTGCTTACTTTGGCGTAGCCGTATCCTGGTAAATCCACCAAATTGAGGATGTTTTCTACATCAAAAAAATTGACCAGTTGAGTTTTACCGGGTTTAGCACTGGTTTTTGCCATATCTTTTTTGCTTGTTAGAGCATTAATCAAGGAACTTTTTCCTACATTACTCCGACCGATAAAAGCAAATTCTGGATTTTTGTTATCCGTGATTTGTTCTACTAGACTGTAGCTTCTTAAAAATTTGGCATTAGCAAAATTCACACTGCGAAGATAGAACACAAACTGGATAGTGGTTTGTTATAACCTGTGATAGATTATTAAGTTTAAAACGTAGTGAATAAAATCACAAGATTCAACCTAAATTTGCACAACCTTTAAAATGGGTACCAAAGTAAAACCATACCAAGCCGATGGCTCTAAGAAAGAGCAAGTACAACAGATGTTTGACAACATTGCTCACAAATACGATTTTTTGAATCGTTTTTTATCTCTAGGAATTGATGTAGGTTGGCGAAAAAAAGCAATCAAAATGCTTGCCAAGCACGAACCTAAAAAGATATTGGATGTAGCTACAGGTACAGCAGATTTTGCTCTGGCAACCTTGCCGCTTCAACCCGAGGAGGTTATAGGTGTAGATATATCGGAGGGAATGCTTGATGTGGGTAGAAAAAAAATTGCTGATCGAGGCGTAACAAATGTTCGATTAGAGCAAGGAGATAGCGAAAAATTGAGATTCGAAGACAATCAATTTGATGCAGTGATTGTGGCTTTTGGTGTTCGAAACTTTGAGAATTTGAGTCAAGGACTTTCGGAGATTAATCGTGTACTTAAGCCTGGTGGTGTGGTGATGATTTTAGAATTTTCAAAGCCAACGGGTCTGTTTGGTTTAATTTTTAACCTTTACAATAAAACACTACTTCCGCTCTGGGGAAAGCTATTCTCTGGAGATTCGGCAGCCTACACTTATCTGCCTGAATCTGTGGCAGCATTTCCAGAAGGGGATGAGTTTAAGCAAATAATGAGAAGTCTATCATACCGAAAAGTGGATGACAGGCGTTTAACCTTTGGCGTATGTTCCATATACACAGGAATAAAATAATAATAACTAGCTTTATTAGTTTACTTGGCATGTTTGCTCAAGCACAAGAGTTGAACCCATTGTACGATCGAAGACCAGTACGTTTTGGTTTCGGGATAATGGGGAATACAGCCAAGATGAAGTTCTCGGTGGATGATAATAATTTAAACTATGATTCACTAAAACGTATAGAGTCAGTATCCTATCCTGGCTTTGGTTTAGGTGGATTAGTCAATTTTCGATTGGCGGAGCATTGGGATTTGCGTACCATGTTGAACATTCAATTTGCCCGCAGAGATTTGAACTATCATTTCAAAAATGATATTGTAAAAACAGCTAAAATGGAATCGACCTATATGGAAGTGCCTTTCACATTTGAATACAAGAGTGTTCGACACAAAAATGCACGACTGTACCTTTTGGGTGGGTTGACTTACCGTTTTGATTTTACTAGTGATATCGAAACAGATCGAAGTGATACCAAGCCCATTGTAGCCATGTATCCCAACACGTTTTCGTATGATGTAGGTTTTGGGTTTGATTTTTATTACGAATATTTCAAATTCAGTCCAGAACTCAAGTTAAGTAATAGTTTAGGTAACCAATTGGTGCCGGATGAGTATATTTATGCTTCAAGCTTGAAAAGAATATCCCCCAAATTAATCCAAATTAGTTTTATATTCCAATAGTGTTTTTCGAACTTCAACACACCGATAAAAATACCCAAGCTCGAGCTGGGTTAATAACTACAGACCATGGTCAGATACCAACCCCTATCTTTATGCCTGTTGGGACACAAGGTACGGTAAAAACAGTAGATCAAGCGATACTAAAAGACAAGATAGATGCAAAAATCATTTTGGGTAACACGTATCATTTGTACTTAAGGCCAGGATTGGATATTTTAAAAGGAGCTGGGGGGCTACATCAATTCATTAATTGGGATAGACCCATGCTGACGGATAGTGGTGGGTTTCAGGTGTATAGTATTTCTGATCAACGAAAGATAACAGAAGAGGGAGTGATTTTTAGGAGTCATATTGATGGACATAAATTACTTTTTACCCCCGAAAATGTAATGGATACACAGCGTATTATTGGAGCAGATATTATTATGGCTTTTGATGAGTGTACTCCTTACCCGTCTACACGAGAATATGCAACCAACTCTATGCACACGACTCACCGATGGTTGGATCGTTGTATTAAAAGGTTTAGAGAGACAGAGCCTATTTATGGATACAATCAACAGCTTTTTCCGATTATTCAAGGAAGCACTTTCTCAGATTTGAGACAACAGAGTACAGAATATTGCTTGAAGCACGATACAGATGGTATTGCCATAGGAGGGTTATCGGTAGGAGAACCTCACGAAGATATGTATGCCATCAGCGATCAAATATGTCAGATCATACCTGAAAGCAAGCCAAGATATTTGATGGGAGTAGGTACTCCTAGCAATATTTTGGAGTGTATCCATTTGGGCATAGATATGTTTGATTGTGTTATGCCAACACGAAATGCAAGAAATGGAATGTTGTTTACCAAAGAGGGTACGATCAATATGAAAAATAAAAAGTGGGAAGATGATTATTCTGCGGTTGATGAAGAACTGACCCCCCAGTATAGCAAGGCTTATCTCAAGCATTTATTCAAAGCAAAAGAATATTTAGGAGCTCAAATAGCAAGTGAGCACAATTTGAAGTTTTACTTATGGCTGGTAGGAGAAGCAAGAAAACATATATTGAATGATACCTTTGTGAGTTGGAAGAATAGCATGGTAAAAAAATTAGATCAACGTTTATGATAGAAAATATCTACGACCGTACGAAAGTTTTGAGCAAGACTTGCTTGAAAATAGCACTTGTTTTACCAAAGGATGTTTTAATGAGCAATGTGACTCGCGAACATTTAATTACCCATTCATCCAACCTAGCTATTAAATCCAAAGGCCTTATGGTGACTCAAAATCCTGATTTTTTTCTTCAAAAATTAAATGATGCACGAGAGTCTGTTGACGGATGTTATTATTGGATAGATACAATCAAGGATGAAAGTTGGGTAAGTTTGGAGATTTTAAATCCAGTGTTAGAAGAGTGCAAGGCTATATCTGATTTATTTGGTGCAGCTATCAAAAAAATCAACCCTAATGGTTAATCCATAATTCTTTAAAGAAGTGAAGTTAACAAAGATTGATTACTACATTATAAAAAGATTCCTAGGAGCATTTTTGCTTGCGTTAGGGCTTTTTACGGTAATTATTATTGTCTTTGATGTTTCAGAAAAGATTGATGAATTTATTGAAAATAATGCTCCATTCTATGAGGTAGTTTTTCATTATTATGTGAATTGGGTCCCCTTCTTGCTCAACCTTTTTAGTCCAGTTTTTGTATTTATTTCTGTCATTTTTTTCACCTCTAAAATGACTCAGAACTCTGAAATTGTGGCCATATTAGCGAGTGGAGTATCCTACAAGAGACTCATGATTCCGTATGCGATTACAGCTATTTTTTTAGCACTCGTATCTTTTTCGCTATCGGCGTGGATTATTCCTAAGGCTGATAAGACTCGTGTGGACTTTGAGAACACATACATACGTGAGCGTTCGCATTATTCGCAATCTCAAATTAAAACTCAGATTTCACCAGGTAATATTCTGAGTATTGGTAACTTTAATTTTTCAGACAGTACAGGTTACAAAGTGAGTATAGAGAACATTAGTAATGGGGAGTTAAAATCTAAGTTATACGCTAATCGTATGAGTTGGAATGAGGAGACAGAAAAATGGAAGCTGACTAAGTGGTGGATTAGACGTTTTGAAGATTCTAGTGAAGTATTAACAAAGGGGAAGTTTATGGATACAATTATTCCATTCAATCCAGAGGATTTTTTTCGTAAAAATGACGATGTTCAGATGTTTAATTTGAGGGAGTTGGATCAAATGATCAGTTTGGAAGAGATGCGAGGAACAGGAAATACCTTTTTTTATTCAACGGAGAAATATAAGCGATTTTTAATGCCATTAGCTATTGTCATATTAACACTTATTGGAGTCTCCGTATCAACTAAAAAGACAAGAGGTGGGATCGGATTAAATCTTGGTGTAGGTTTACTAATAAGCTTTACATTTTTAATTGTTTTTCAGTTTTTCTTAGCCTATGGCTCAAGCGGTTCAATGCATCCTTTTTTAGCTACCTCTATTCCTAATATAATATTCGGTATTGTTGCATTTGTCATGTATCGATTAGCTCAAAAATAAAATGGGAGATTTGACAATTGAAGAAGGGGGATTTTTACTTATAGATAAGCCTATCCGTTGGACAAGTTTTGATGTAGTCAAGAAACTTAGAAACATATCTCGTATCAAGAAAATAGGCCACGCAGGAACATTAGATCCATTGGCAACTGGTTTGTTAATCATTTGCTATGGTAAATACACTAAAAAAATTGAATCCATGCAAGCCCAAGAAAAAGGATATAAAGGAACATTTGAATTGGGTAAGACTACACCGTCATTTGATTTAGAAACAGCTGTTGACAATGAGTATCCATATGATCATATTTCGCCCGCCTTTTTAGAAGAAAAATTAGAGCAATTTCGAGGAGAAATCAAACAAGTTCCACCACAATATTCGGCAGTAAAAGTAAACGGTAAACGAGCCTATGAACATGCTAGAAAAGGAAAAAAAATTGAACTAAAAATTCGTGATGCGTACATTTCTAAATTTGATTTAGATCAATCTTCATTTCCTAAATTACATTTCGAAATAAATTGTAGCAAGGGCACTTATATAAGATCGTTGGCAAGGGATTTGGGTTATGCTCTGGATAGTGGTGCATATATGTCTTCTTTGGTCAGAACATCAATTGGAGATTATCCCTTAAGTGATGCCGTTCAAATATCAGATATTCGAGATACTGAAGATTTTTTCAAATTTGCAAGACAACTTACCTCATGAAAGTAGTATACGACATTGAAGAATTTGAC
>JAQWZS010000067.1 GCA_029253325.1 Bacteroidia bacterium | reverse complement strand
ACAGGCAGAAAAACCATGTAGATATAATAATGCATAGGTTGTCTTTTTACCTACTGAATCTGCCCAATGCAGTTTGGAGTGATTCCCTGGTTTAATCATTGGGTTAGCGTTACTCTCTTTTACTAATGCCTCAACTTCAGATATTTTTATTTCTCGGTATTTATTGCCAATTCTGGGTGAGAAAACTGACTCTTTCATCCTTGGCCCCAATACATACAGCAGAATAAGAATACCAACGACTGCTATTAACCCTTTTAAATACATAATTATTAATATTCGATATTAGCTTTTTCTGTTGGATTTATAATTATTTCTACGTTGAAATGTATTATTCCTTATTTTCGAGTTTAATTAAAAACGATAACTATCTTACTCAAGTATGATATATTCTGCTAAAATTAAGGCTATCAAAAGGCTTTCATCTATATTACTACCCTTTCTTTTCTCTAATTTCGCTCGAGCTCAAAATATCTCTGGTAAAATCACCAATTCTAACAAAGAATCGTTGATCGGAGCATATATTATCGTACCATCACTTAACGGTGTTGGAACTATTAGTGATGAGAACGGATCTTTTAGTTTAAAAGTAAATTCTTTTCCCGTAACATTAAAGGTTTCTTACTTAGGATATTCAGACAAACAAATGGCAGTAAAATCACCTAACCAAAAACTTTCAATCATTATGAAAGAGGCTAAGGAAAATGTTTTGACAGGTGCCGTAGTGAAAGCCAGCAGAATCACCGAAAAACAAAAAGAAGCACCTCTTACTGTTGAATCAATAGGAATAAAAGCGATCAAAGATGCTCCTGCTGCATCGTTTTATGAAAGTCTTGGTAATCTCAAAGGAGTAGATGTCACTGCTGCTAGTCTAGGGTTTAGAGTAGTTAATACTCGAGGTTTTAATAGTACCAGTCCCGTCCGATCTCTTCAATTGATTGATGGGGTTGACAATCAATCTCCTGGATTGAACTTTAGTTTGGGGAATTTTTTGGGTGCAAGTGATATTGACATTCAGCGAGTAAATGTAATTGCTGGTGCAAGCAGTGCCTTCTATGGTCCTAACGCATTCAATGGTGTCATAAGCATGGAGACAAAAAGTCCATTTTTGTTTCCTGGGGTTATGGGTGAAGTCAAGGTTGGTGAACGTCAGATGGGTCAAGTACAATTCCGTATTGCAGATTATTTCAATAATGAAAATGGTGAGCAAAAATTTGGATACAAACTTACTGCAAGCTACATGCAAGCCAATGATTGGGAAGCTGAAAACTACCAAGCAACACAAGACTCAGATTTTGATGAGACTAACCCCGGTGGATATGATGCTGTTAATCGTTACGGTGATGAGAACTATGAGGATCGTCTGAACCCAACCGGTCAGTTAGACTACCCCGGTTTGGGAGCCTTCTATAGAACAGGATATCGTGAAGTCGACTTAGTAGATTACAGCACAGACAACGTTAAGTTGAATACCGCTCTCTTTTATAAAATCAACAAAGAAACCGAACTTGAATATGCCTTTAATTATAGTGGAGGGAGTACAGTATACCAAGGTGATAATCGCTACAAACTTGAGAATATTCGTTTTTGGCAAAACAAAATTGAATTACGAAATAAAGGCAAGTATTTCTTGAGAGCATACTCAACCAATGAGGATGCTGGCGACACCTATGACATTGTCGCTACTGGATTTGAGCTTAATAACAGAGCAATTGATAACAACCAATGGTTTACCAGTTATGCAAATCGATGGAGGCAGCCATACTCTGCCGGTTACAAGGTTAAAAACATTGATGGTTATCCTAATTATTCACCAGCAGTACACGACAATGTATTTAATTGGATAGATAATTATTTAAATCCTTTCTTAGCTCAACATCAAGATTCTATACGTGCATGGCATGATGACATCAGAGCATTAAATGACGGATCAGGTGGGGGTATTTATTCTCCAAGATTTTTACCTGGAACAGCTGAATTCGATAGTGTATATCAGAATATTACTACAAGTTTATTTACAGAAAACGGTACTCGATTTTTTGACCAGTCTGCCTTGTATCATGCACAAGGAGAATACATATTCACCCCAAAATTTGGGAAAATTACCATTGGAGCCAATGGTCGATTGTATCGACCCAACTCAAGAGGAACAATTTTAAAAGATACTGGGGATGTAACTATCACCAACTATGAGGGCGGAATGTACAGTGGTATTGAAAAAAGATGGCTTATGGATCGCATTATAGCTAACGTAACTACACGTGTCGACAAGAATCAGAACTTTGATTTTCTTGTTTCTCCTGCAGCATCCTTCATCTATAAACATCGAACAAATCATGTTTTTCGAACTTCATTTTCATCAGCTATTCGTAACCCAACACTAGCAGATCAATATTTATTTTATGATGTTGGGAGAGCTCGTCTTCTTGGAAATTTAGAAGGGTACGATTCTCTTATTGATATCCAATCTTTTTTAGATTACAGTGCAACAACATTACAACCTGATTTACTCAAATACTTTAACGTAGCCCCAATACGTCCTGAACAGGCAAAAACCATAGAATTTGGCTATAAAGGAAACATCTTTGACCAATCTTTATTTATTGATGCAGGCTATTATTTCACCTCATACACCAACTTTATAGGGTACAATATTGGGATTGATGCTGATATTGATCCTTTCACCAACTTTCCTACAAGTGTTGGCGTATATCGAGTTGCGGCAAATGCCAAGTCAAGGGTAACCACTCAAGGAGTTGCTATTGGATTAAATTATTATTTCAAAAAATATGCTTTAGGAGGTAACTATTCTTGGAACCAACTCAACAAAAAAGGAAGTGATGACCCTATCATACCCGCGTTCAATACACCTGAACACAAATTCAATATTAGTTTTTCTGGTGAGAAATTAAAACTCCCCTTTCTTCAAGGTGAACACTTTGGATTTGGAGTCAATTATAAATGGATAGAAGGGTTTGTTTTTGAGGGTTCACCTCAATTCACTGGTACTGTCCCGACATACGATATGCTCGATTTACAAATTAACTACCAAGTACCATCACTCAAAACAACCTTCAAACTTGGGGCATCTAATGTTCTTGGAATTATGCCATTGTTTGATGCCGAAAATGAAAACACCCAACGATCTGTATTTAACAATTTAAACTACCAAGTTTATGGAGGTCCATATGTTGGAAGGTTGATTTATTTTTCAGTTCAAACCGACTTGAAGTTTACCAAGAAATAAGCATTTAAAATTTAATCTATATCTTGCAATTTCAAATATTATTTAAAAATGAAAAAACAATACTTAATTTTTACCATTTTACTTTCTTTTACAGCTAGCATATCACTAGCTCAAAAAAGATACATTGATCCGATTTATAGTGATGCGGATATTGAAGTGACCAGTGATGTTAAATATGCAACAAACATTGATTTTTTGACTTCAAACACTTCAGACCCTGCTCAAGCAGTTGCAGATATCACTGCTATTAAAACTGCTCTTGCAACTGGGCAAGCCATACCAGCAACCTACTATGACCCAAGAGATCCTTCATCTAAAATCAAAGTTACTGATCTCAAAATGGATGTTTATCGTGCAAAAAGTGATGTAGATTCAAAAACAGACAGACCAGTTATTGTATACTTACATACAGGTAACTTTTTGCCACCAGTAATTAATGGTTCACCATGTGGTGTCAAAACAGATAGTTCAGCTATTGTTTTGTGTACTGAGTGGGCTAAAAGAGGATATGTTTCTGTATCTGTAGCATATCGTGGTGGATGGAATCCGTTAGCTGGAACTGAGGAAGAACGTAAAGGTCAACTACTTAATGCAGTATACAGAGCCATTCATGACGTTAAACAATCTATAGCAGTAATTAGAACTGAAGCTGCTGGTTCTAATGCTTATGGCATGGATGCAAGCCAAATCACTTTATATGGTGAGGGTACTGGAGCATATGTTGCTCTTGGATACTCTACGCTAGACAAATACACTGAAATGGAACTCACTAAGTTTTTGAATCCATTAAATAACAAATCATACATTGATACAGCTACAGTTGGATTAATTGATGGTTCTAGAGGTTTATTTAACCTTTACCAGTCACCTTCAACAGATGTAACGGTTCAAGCTGTTGTTAACGCAGGCGGTGCTTTAGCTGACACATCATGGCTAGAAGCTGGTGATGCTCCAATGATTACATTTCAAGCGGTTAGAGACCCTTTTGCACCTTTTAATGAAGGTATTGTTGTTGTTCCAACAACAAATGGAAATGTTGTAGAAGTACAAGGTGGAAACTTATTCATTCAAAAAGCCAATGCGGTTGGAAATAATGATGCCATTAAGAATATGCCTTCTAATGACGAATATAATAAAAAGGCAAGATCACACTATGGAAAGACGTTAGATTATATTTATCCTGCTCCTGGAGATAAAATGACAATCAATGAAAATGTTGAGCATTTATTCCCAATTATAAGACCAATCACAGATGATTTATACAATAACAGATCTGGACCATGGCAATGGTGGAATCCTGAGTCCCCTTATGCAAAAGCAGAGGTTGCTCCTGGAATAACTTGTCATATGGCATCTCTTCCAGGTAACCCAGATATGGGACCAGAAAAAGGAAGGACGTTCATTGATACTATCATGGGCTACATGTGTCCTAGAATTGCTGTTATTAATGGTGAATATACAGTAGATCAGCTTGCAGCTGTTAACGATAAGCTTCCTAGTAATTCAGCTTCTATTTACCCTAACCCAGCAAATAATGAAGTAACTGTCTCTGTGGATAATAAGTATCATGTTCAGTCTATTCAAATGATGGACATCACAGGAAGAGAAGTGAAAAACCTTACTGCAAATAATGTGGTTAATATTAATATTTCTGATTTAAAATCCGGATATTACATCCTTAACATACAGACAACAGATGGAGTTATCTCCTCCAAGTTAATTAAAGACTAAGAATTTTATATTCCACTAAAGCCCATAATGAAAATTATGGGCTTTTTTTTGCAAAATATCCAGGTCTGTAAAATTCCACTCAAGATTAAAATCAATAAAATAATAGTAAATAAGATGGTTGCCTTTTCTATTAAAACCAGGTTCAAAATAAAGTATAACGTTCAATCGAAAACTACCCCTTATTCCCAACAATGTTTCAATTTCTAATTTATTAGAATATTATCACTTTTTTATAAATTTGTACACTATATGAATCATAAGGAAATATTAAACAGACTCCAAGAAGGAAATAGCCGATTTGTAGCGGACAAACTAGAAGGAAAATTACAAGATAGCTCACGCAGAGATCTCTTGACAAAGGGTCAACAACCTCACACCATAGTTCTTAGCTGTGCGGATAGTAGAGTAGTTCCTGAATTAGCTTTTGATGCTGGATTAGGTGAACTTTTTGTTCTCAGAGTAGCTGGTAATGTGGCTAATACATCAACCATTGCAAGCATAGAATATGCCGTTGCTCACTGTGGCAGCACTGTGATTGTAGTACTAGGACATCAAAGTTGTGGTGCAGTTACAGCAGCAGTTGCTGGAGGCGATAATGGTCACAACCTAAATCATCTTTTAGCTCATATTACCCCTGCAATAACAAGTGCCCCAGAAGGCTCCAGTGTGAATGAAATTGTTAAGGTAAACGCACAAAAAAATGTTGAAGCCTTGTCATCTCGTTCAGATATTATTGGTAATGCAGTAGCCTCTGGTTCAGTTAAAATAGTACCAGCCTACTACAACCTGAATTCGGGCAAAGTAGACTTCATATAATTAGATTTTAATTATTGTAATATCTCGTAGCGGAATTATACATACTTCTTCTGGAGTGTCTGAAGCAAACGGGAGGCTAAGTTACTATCATTCTTTAAGACTACTGTTGTAATAAATCCATCAAAATAAGAAATTATTAATTCTGCTTCAATGAGTGGATCTGGGTACTTCAAATCCATTAAGGATTTCTCTAATACGTCTTTTAAAGTGAGCATATACTCATCTATCATTGTATTATTTTGCCATTTTAAGGAATATACTAATTTCCAGTACGGATAATCGGCCTCATCTAATCGAAAAGGAAGCTCCATAACAGCTTGTATCTTCTGATCTGCTTTCTCTATTGATTCAATTGCATGAAGATGCTCATCAAACCTCACTATCCATATTTCTAATAAAGAGTTAAGTAAGCCTTTTTTGTCCTTAAAGTGCCTAAATATCAAGCCTTCTGAGACTTCGGCATGTTTTGAAATTGCACTTGTCGAAACGGCATCATACCCTTTCTCAGAGAAGAGTGCCAACGCAGATTCTACAATAGAATGTTGTTTATCAGTCATTATAAGTGAGTAATTGCTTACAAATATAATTGTAAAAAATTAATCATTCATAGAATGTATACGTAAGTAATCACTTACATCTTATTAAAATTTTTGTTAAGCTCATTAATTGTTTAAAAAATTAGCCGTAATACTCTACGAATTGATTTTCAGTTTCATAAAGCTTTATGCAATGAAGTTTAGCATTATCTGGAAGTTGACCTTCCAACTGCTCCCATATTTTAATTGCAATGTTTTCAATGCTAGGCATCACATCCTTTAAAAAATCAACATCTAAGTTAAAATTTTGATGATCTAACTTTGATACGACCCGATCCTTTAAAATGATTTTTAATTTTTTTAGATCCATCACAAAACCTGTATCTGGGCTAGGCACCCCTTTGACAGTGACATATAAGTCAAAATTGTGACCATGCCAGTTCTTATTGGCACATCGTCCAAATACTTCCTCATTTTTTTCCTCTGTCCAAGATGGATTGTACAGTTTATGAGCACCATTAAAGTGCACTTTTCGAGTTACAAAAACTTGTTTATCTGACATCGACGTGATAATGAGTGCAAATTTAAGGTTAAGTTTAAGTCCAAACTAATCCTCTCAAAGAAATCTGATGACGCACCTATAGTTTTCACAATTAGACTTAAATTCGTATACATGGCCATAGTTGTTACAGGTGCTTCAGGTTTTATAGCAAGTTGTTTGGTAGAATTTCTAAACCAAAAAGGGTTAACTGATCTAATTCTAGTTGATGATTTTAGTCAAGAAAATAAGCAAAACAACCTTAGAGGTAAGCATTTTACTGCTAAAATAGACCGTGACCTATTTATTCATGATATCCATCGACATTCGATTGACTTTATTTTTCACTTGGGAGCTAGAACCGATACCACGGAATTTAATTCTGAGATTTTTGACCGATTAAATCTGAATTATTCTAAATCACTTTGGGAATATGCAAGTGAAAATCAAATTCCTTTTCTGTATGCTTCCTCAGCTGCCACATATGGAGATGGAGAACACGGCTTTAATGATGAGTACCCGATAGAAGATTTAGCCCCTTTAAACCCCTATGGGCAAAGCAAGCAGGATTTTGATTTATGGGTAACTAAACAAACAATTAAACCTCCGTTCTGGGTAGGATTAAAATTTTTTAATGTCTTTGGACCAAATGAATATCACAAAGGCAGAATGGCTAGTGTAGTCATGCACGCATTTAATCAAATCCAAACTAATGGTAGTCTGAAATTATTCAAATCTCATCACCCTAACTATCAAGATGGTGAGCAAATTAGAGACTTTATCTATGTTAAAGATTTGCTTAATCTTATGTGGTTTTGGTATCAAAACCGAAAAGATAGTGGCATTTATAATGCTGGATCTGGTGAGGCAAGAACGTTTAATGATTTAGCAATAGCCATATTCTCAGCACTAGATATTGAACCTAAAATAAACTACATACCTACTCCCAAAGATATTCGAGATAAATATCAGTATTTCACAAAAGCGTCAATGGAAAAAAGTATTAGTGCTGGTTATGATGTGCCTTTCTATACTCTGGAAGAAGCTGTTAAAGACTACGTAAACCATTATTTAAAAAATGATACTAACTTTTGAATAGAATAATTAAAATAGGCTGGCTAATAGGAGGAGTACTTATTTTTCTTCTATCCTATTTCTCATTTCAACACAATGATGAAAATTCTCAGACTGAATATCTTGATTTAGACCCCTTTGCAAAAGAAATAGCTACTGAAGCAGAAGATCTATTTGAGCAAATCTTACCTAATAAATCTAGAACTTACTCAGACTCCTTAGGCAAGATTATTCGAAACGAAAAATGGTATTTTCTTTCTTATCTGAAAGGTGAATTAGCCCATTGGAATAGCAACAAGATTTCACTCAATCCAACCATTTTTGACATCAAGTCCTTTCCTATTCGCTATACTTTTGGAGATGATATTTATATCTTATTTAAGTCTAACACTTCATTTTTAGCTTACAGAATTGTAAATGGTGGCAGAGTAAGTCCTCGACTCATTAAATTTGACAAATCTTTTAGAAACAAACTCATCTTATATGATAACATTCAATTAATGGATGGTCAACTCCGATTAACAGCCCAACAAAAAGATGCGTTCCAAGGGGCTTTATTGGTTATCTCACTATTCATTTCCTTTTTGTTTCTCTTTTTGTATCTATATCACGGCAGAAAAGAACAAAATTTAATGCACTTGGCCACATTAATTATCATTGGAATAAACCTTCTTGTGTTTTACAATTTAGGTATTCCCTTCAATGATTATTTCTTCTTATCAAATCAAAATTTTGACAGCCTATCTAACGAACACCTGCTAACCATTCTATTTATACACCTCATCTCAGTCATACTTATCAGTGTTAGCTTAATTTATATTTTTAGAAAAATTAGAACTCAGTTAATTGAGCCAATCATTATTGGTATTCTACTTTTTTGTCTTGACTTTTTTATCAATCTAGGTTCTAACATCATTACTCATGTTCACATTTTACTTGATTTTGAACGATTAGTAGATTTCAATATTCCGTCCTATATCCTACTTTTATATATCTGTCTCAGTTTCATTCTATTTTGGGTTACATGCTTCATCAGCAAATCCAAAATGAAACTTTATGACTTAAACCATTTGATATGGTTCATCATCGGCGTATTAATTTTTACAGGGTTCCAATATTTCAATGCCCACCGCGAACTATTTGATTTAATCAGTATCTCAATGTTACTAGGCATTTGTCTTGTTGTAAACACCTACCTGAAATCCATCAAAAAAGTAGTTTACACCTACTCTTTTATTACAGCTGCTATTATCTCTGGGGTCGTTTATTCTTCTCAAAAAACTCGAACGGACACCTACTTAATTCAGTATGCTGCAGAACTAATGACTTACAAAGATGAGCAAACTATTCGTCGTCTGGCTCGTATTGAAAATCAACTAGCTCAAGAAT
This sequence comes from Bacteroidia bacterium, assembly GCA_029253325.1. Lineage (GTDB taxonomy): Bacteria > Bacteroidota > Bacteroidia > NS11-12g > UBA9320 > UBA9320. The sequence continues at coordinate 5,855 of JAQWZS010000067.1, read as the reverse complement.
TTTTAACCCCAGAAAATTACGAAGATTTTAATCAACGTAAAGATTTCATTGAAGGTAGAATCAAACAATTATATTTTAGCAACTACTTAGAAAAATATGAATTAAAGCTGTTTAGTTTTGGTGCTGACGGCAAGAATATTAATCAAAATAATCTCTATACACTTCACTATCTTGACAGCATTTATAATGATTGTACAAATCGTACTACCAGTGCTTATTTCTACGAACTCAAAAAGTCTAACAATAACGGCTACATTGCAAAGTTTGAGAACTGTGACATTCAGGGTCATTTTGGCACTACTTTCATACTTCTAGAACCTCGCATTGTCCAGTCAGACTTCTTGTATCCTGAATCATTTGCTAATCAAAAAAATAAAGAAATTATCTCACTAGACGATTACTCATATGGGATTTATGCCGCAGACAAATTAATTAGTCAACTCGGAGAGTTTCCTTATCAACTTAATTCAATCCCTGATGAAAATCAGGAGAATTTATTTTTTGGAGGGGTCAAACATACTCGATATTCAAACAGTGATTACGACGTAATACTTAGTGTCTATGCTAACCCGTTCAGACAGATACTCACGATATTTACTTTCATACTGATTATCATCATAATCATTGGCATTCTTGGTTCTTTAGTGCTTCGAATATTCTCTGTTACAAATCAACAAATCACGCACACTTTTTTACCTGATTTATCCCATCACCTGAGCTCTAGAATTCAAGTAGCTATAACGGTTATACTCATATTTGGATTACTCCTATCAGTTTACACCATTGTTCATTTCGAAAAATCAAATTACAATGCAATGCTGGAGGAGCAACTTTTAAATAAGGTTAAAAATATTAGTTCAAGACTTCAAAACAGGGTTAATTTATCTGAAAAATTAAGTGATGAGGAGCAACGTTTATTGATACTTAATGAGGAGAGTAACACACACCAGGTTGATATTAATTTATTTGATAAGTATGGAAAATTACTAGGGAGTTCAAAACCATACATTGTTGATAATCAGATTTTAGGAAGCCAAATGAACCCTCTAGCATTCAACAAGCTAAATATGGATAAAACTTCTCAATTACTTATTCAAGAAGAACTCGAAGGGTCTGACTACCTTAGTGCCTATGTTCCTTTATTTAATGGAAGAAACGAGGTGATTGGATATGTGAACACTCCACTATTTTCTAAAAATGAATTGCTCAATAAACAACTATCCAACCTCATCATTAATATCATCAATGTATACTTCTTGCTACTTATTGTTGGTGGGTTTATTGCATATTTCATAAGTAAAGAGATCTCAAAACCTTTAGAAATTATTCGTGAAAAAATTGCAAAAACAGTTTTACGAGGATCTAATGAGTTGATTAATTATAATCGAGATGATGAAATTGGTCAGCTTGTTCAGCAATACAACAAAATGGCAACAGAACTTCAAGAAAGTGCCCAACAAATTGCTAGTTCAGAACGTGAAGGAGCATGGAAGGAAATGGCAAAGCAAGTGGCTCATGAAATTAAGAATCCATTAACCCCTATGAAACTCAGCATTCAACATTTGCAGCGTTCCATTGAAAATGATTCTTCAGATAAGCAACGAGAACTCACAAAAAAAACATCCATGTTGTTGCTCAAACAAATTGAAAGCCTGAGCATTATGGCAGAGCAATTCAGCTCTTTTGCCCAAATGCCTCAAGACCAATTTAATGCATTTAACCTATCGGATATCACTTATGAAGTGGCATCCCTTTTTAAGCAAGAAAAAAACACTCAAATTGAATCAGAAATTCAAAAAAATATTTTTCTTTGGGCTGATAGTGAACAAATTAAACGTGTACTAATAAACATTATCAAAAATGCCATTCAAGCCATCCCGGATGATACAACGGGTCTAATAAAAGTTTCTTTAAAAGCTAAAAAAGACATTCAAATTGAAATTTCTGACAACGGCATTGGTATTTCGACAGAAAATTATCCTAATATTTTTGCTCCCAACTTTAGTACCAAAAATTCTGGCATGGGCTTAGGTCTTGCATTATCTAAAAAAATTATTGAGAATTCTGGCGGTCAGATTCAGTTCAAAAGTATCCTTAATAAGGGTACTATCTTTTATATCACACTTCCGATATATACCCATGAAACTCCCTAAAATTATTACACTCATTATTCTCTTTTTGGGATCTTGCAAACCTGATCCGATTTCATCCAATTTTAAACAAATTCTAAGCCTTAATGAGTATACAATAGTCATGTTTATCGCTCCTGACTGCCCACTGTGTCATACCCTATCTACGCCTTTTTCTGAACTAGATAAGGAGTACTCAAATATTCAAAGCATTGGCGTGATAAGTGGCAACTACTATTCACCAATGGAAATCAATAATTTTGCTACAGAAACAAAATTCAAGCCTGCCATTTTTAGAGATTACACACATCAAATAGCTCGTCAATTAAATGCTAAAGTAACCCCTGAATTTTATCTACTCAATGCAAAAGGTAAAATTCTATACCAAGGAATGATGGACGACCGAATAGAACATTTAGGAAGTTATAAGCAACAATGGAAAAGCAACTATTTAGCCGATGCAATCAAACTTATAAATGAAGGTCAATTGCCCAAAATTAAAAAAACCAACCCAATTGGTTGCAGCCTAGAATATTAAATTAGGGCTTGTAAGTATCGATATATCTTGCCTTTTTGTCATCGTATATGTCTTTTATCGTGACAAGTATCATCGTCTCCTCAACATCACCGAAGTCTTGATTCATAACCGTACCAAAAGACCGCATCGTTGGAGAGAGACTCATATAACTATTAATTAATGGAGGAATATTCTCACCACGTTCTCTAACAAAGCTATTTAATAGTTTGTGTCCTTGTTTATAGTCTAACCCCACTAGTTCTTTTTTAAATTGCTCAATATCGGTAGAGAAATCGACCGAACTAATTGGAGTGATTAATCCGTCTGGATCATTAAAAAAGTGAACCATAAAATACATCAAAGCATCTCTAGCTTCAGAATTATAATTTGAATAAAGGGTCACTTTCCCACTATAATATTTGATATGTGGATTATCAACAACAATAGACCCTAAACCATCCCATAAATTATCTAAGGCAAATATTCCTCGACGAGATTCACTAGAAGGTTGAAAGTTTGGCTGAACCCAACTTCTTCCTAATTCAACAGTGTAGGGTAAAAAATCCTTTTTAAACTGGTCAGAATACTTAAAGTAACTTCGAGTAGAGAGTTTTAAAGGCTGGGTATGCATGATTTTAGAACAGTCAATAAATCGATACCCACCCACAATCTCTTTAGACTCTGGGGCCCAAACAATAAGCTGCTCATAACACTGATCACTCGTATCGTATTCGTCAATGTCAATCGGTTTTCCTGTACCTCCTCCTGCATTTGCAAATGTTATTTCTCGTAGTCTTCCAATTTCACGCATGATGTTGGGGCTATTATGATGATTAACAACATAAATTTCATTACTCCCTTTATTGGTCACTCGAACAAAACGATTGCTTGTTAATTCCTGTTGAATTAAATCTAATGGGACTGGCGAGGCTATGTAATCCAGATTTTGGCTCATGCTTTATCTTTTAGGTTAAATGCAATCTCTTTAATGAATGCAGCCCATTCTACGTCTTTTCGGACATCTTTATCAAGTATCTCAGGTTGAATGGCTTTGCCAAATATAATTTTTATTGACGTATTTCTCTGTTTAAATAATTCATTGACTAAAAAGAGCATTTCAATATTTGCTTTTATCCCTATGAATTCTCTAAACCTACTCAACCTATAAAAAAATGGTGAAAGCTCCCCCTTAATATGAACAGGAACAATAGGCACACCATGCTTTCTTGCTCGTGTAACAAAGGTTTTTTTCCATTCTAAATCCTTCACAACTCCATTCTTTTTTCGACTTACAAAACCAGAGGGAAAAATCACCACTGACTCATCGTTAGATAAAACTGCATCCAGATTCTTTAATGACGGAGTAGCTGTATTTCCATGCTTGTTGACGCCCACAAAAATGTCTTTCATCGGATCAAGGTTCAACAATATGTCATTGGCAATAAACTTGATATCAGTTCGGTAATTTGAAAATTGATCAATAAAAGCAAGTGCATCAATACCTCCTAATGGATGATTAGAAGCAAAGGTTACTCCACCTGTTTTAGGGGCATTTTCAACCCCAATAATCTCTACATCTATCTTAAATTCTTTGATAACATTTTTACAAAACTGGATTCCGGCAACTCCTTCATTATCAGCAATAATTCGATTTACCTCGTCCTCCCATAAAATTTTCTTTAAGTAATTTATTATAAATTTTGGAAGCCTTCTGTAAAGCTTTGGATTCTTATCAAGAATAATTTTTTCAACATCGATAAACTTGCCAATCATTCAAACACGAAAATAAGATTAAACTTTACTTTTAATTCAAAAGATTTAGACCCAACAAAAATTGCAATCTAAATCCACAGGAGATTAACTTTGTGTGAATGAAAAAAGTAATATGCTTCTTATTCATTTGTGGAATAATCGGTGCATGTAGTCAAGAAACCTCATACACCTATACAAAGGATATTGCTCCAATTTTACTTAAAAATTGCACCCCATGCCATCAACCTGAAGGCGTAGCACCTTTTTCATTAATCAACTATAACCAAGTCAATCGAAAGAAGAATACGATTTTAGAAGTTACACAAAGCGGACTCATGCCACCATGGCCAGCTGATCGTAACTACAGTCACTTTGTAGGTGAAAAATACTTATCTGAAAGAGATAAATTAGTCATAAAACAATGGATAAAAGGAGGAGCTCCTGAAGGAGATTATTCAGATTTACCTTTCCAAACTTATGTCCCCATCAAGAGTACAATTGGAAAACCAGACACCACCATTTGGTTCGACAGTATTTACTTAGAAGGTAATAGTCGTGATCATTTCTACATAGCAACCCTTCCTATTGAGCTACCCGAAAAAAAACACGTCAGGGCAATGGAATTTTTACCCGGCAAAAACAATCTGGTGCACCATATGAATGGGCGACTGTTAAATTATGAGACCTCCCAAAAAACATCAATAACCGAAGGAAATCGATTACTCAATCTTGAGACTAATGAAGAAGACTACCTCCGACAATTTAATGAGCTCAAGTTAGCTAATGATGATGGATCAAGACCTGAACGAATCAATTCAGCAGTCAATTACTTGCCTGGTGCTACTGGTCAAATTTACCCAGATGGAATTGGTGGATTTACTATCAACCCTAAATCTATTTTATTAGCTGATGACATACACTTTGGCCCTATCCCTCAGGGAAAATGGTCACACAATAAAGTTCATATCTTTTATAGTGATTCTGCACCAAAAAGACCCATTAACGAGGTCATGATGGGGACAAATGGTGCAAGCAAAATCATTCCCCCGTTAGTGATACCCCCTAATAAAACTACTACGCATACATCGTTTTTAGAAATTCCTGAGGATATCAGCATTTTAACCGTAAACCCTCATATGCATTTGTTGGGTAAAAGCTTTAAAGCATATGCGATTATTCCAAAGGGTGATACCATTCGATTGATTCACATCCCAAAATGGGATTTTAGGTGGCAGTACTTTTACACTTTCCCAACGATGTTAAAAATCCCCAAGGGAAGCGTTATCTACTTAGAGGCATCGTTTGATAATACTACCGAAAACCCTAATAATCCCTATGATCCACCTCAAGAAATTAGAGAGCGATATGAATTTGGAGGTGCAGGGATGAGGACAACCGATGAAATGCTTCAATTCATCATTACCTGGCTACCCTATCAAGAAGGAGATGAAAATATC
>JAQWZS010000053.1 GCA_029253325.1 Bacteroidia bacterium | reverse complement strand
CTAACTTACCTTCTTTGGCCAGTTGATTCAAATTTCTTGCATATTTATTTAATGAATCATATTGACTTTCAGCACTCGAACTCGTAGCTCTTGTTCCTCCACGCAACTCTTTAAATGCTTTCATTATTTCACCAGACTTTACACCTGCATCTTTCAATAAATTAGCAACTTGATCAGAAGTGCTTAGAATAGCAAGGAACAAATGCTCAATCGTGACAAACTCATCATTAAAATCTTTTAGAAAGGTATTTGCTTTAATAATAACCTGTTGACCAGAATTACTCAAATACTGGCTACCAGACCCAGACACTTTTGGGTAGCCTTGAAGTATACCGTCTAAAACTTGGTTAATCCGTTTAAAGTTGGCATTCACCTTTTTTAAACCGTAAGATATTACATCTTCATCTACAATTAGAATTGCCTTTAAAAGATGACCTGTTTCGATGGCTTGATGCTGATGGCTTAAAGCTAGCTCTTGTGCTTTTTGTATTGCCTCTTGCGTTTTTATTGTGAAATTCTTAGTATCCATATTTTTAGTATTTCATCCATAGTTTATCAAAACATGAACCAATCATAGATTTGGGTCAAAATGACACAATTAAAGAGTCAATTCATTGATTTATAAGACATTATGTCATTTTGTTTAGATAATATCATTAAAGTAAATGAAAATTTGTCGGAAAGTATTAATTGAAATGCAACATCCAATCGAAGGATGATTTAATTTCGCCCCACGAAAAAATGAATCCATTTCTATTACCATACCAAACCCCTTTTGAGTCCATTCCATTCTCAAAGATTTCCAATGAGCATTACCTCCCCGCTTTAAAAAAAGGGATTGAAATTGCCCAATTAGAAATTAAACATATTACTTCAAATCCTGAAAAACCATCATTTGAAAATACGATTGAAGCTATGGAGAAATCGGGTGAAATCATCAATAAAGTTACATCAGCGTTTTTTAATTTGAATTCTGCGAATACCAATGATGAAATGCAGTCTATAGCTCAAGAAATTTCTCCCTTGCTAACAGCACATGGTAATGATATCATGATGAATAAAGAGTTATTTAATCGGATTAAAATTGTGCATGCTTCTAGTTTTGAAGGATTTACCAAAGAACAAAAGACACTTCTTACAAAAACCTATAAGAGCTATGTAAGAAATGGTGCAAATCTGAGTGATGATGATAAAAAAAGACTTCGAGAGATTGATACTCAAAAAGCTCAATTATCATTAACATTCGGAGAGAATGTCCTAAAAGAGAATAATGAATTCAAACTGATTATAGATCAAGAAAAAGACCTAACTGGACTACCTAAAAGTGTTATTGAAGCTTCATCAATTAGTGCCAACAATGAAGGACATGAGAATAAATGGATGTTTACGCTAGACTATCCCAGTTATATACCATTTATGACCTATTCTGAGAATAGATCTTTAAGGGAGCAAATGTATCGTGCATTCAATTCAAAAGGGTTTCTGGAGAATGAAAATAACAACACCGATTTTGTTATAAAAATTGCAAAACTAAGAGCTGAACGTGCAAAACTCTTGGGATACAAGAGTCATGCTCATTATGTTTTGGAAGAACGTATGGCTGAATCTCCATCAAAAGTCATGGACTTTCTAAACGATATCCAGTCCAAGGCTATATCGCATGCAAGAAAGGAGTTTGACGAACTATCAGCATATGCTAATAAGCTTGACCAAATTGAACAAATTCAAAAATGGGATTCAACCTATTATTCTGAGAAATTAAAGAAAGAAAAATTTTCAATTGATGATGAGTTATTAAGGCCTTATTTTCAATTAGAAAATGTAATTGAGGGTGTTTTCAAAACGGCTGAAAAGCTATTTGGAATAACATTCCAAAAAAGAAACGATATCGATGTCTACCATGAAGATGTCATCACATATGAAGTTTTGTCTCCTGAAAATGAACACCTGGCTATATTTTATGCAGACTTTTTCCCAAGACCTAGCAAAAGACAAGGAGCATGGATGACAAGTTTTAGGTCTCAAAAGATTGAGGATGAAACAAACATACGTCCCCATGTAAGTATTGTTTGCAATTTCACAAAACCTACGCAAGATCTGCCGTCATTACTCTCATTTCAGGAAGTTACCACACTCTTTCATGAGTTTGGTCATGCCCTCCATGGAATTTTCGCAAATGGAAATTATGCAAGTCTTTCTGGCACCAGTGTATTTTGGGATTTTGTAGAACTTCCCAGTCAACTTTTGGAAAACTGGTGCTACGAAGGTGAATGTTTAAATCTCTTTGCGAAACATCATCAAACTAATGAAGTAATTCCATCTGAGTATATTCAAAAAATCAAAGACTCATCTAATTTCCAAGCTGGACTGGCAACAATCAGACAAATTGGACTCGGCAAAATTGATATGGGATGGCATAATCTAGCATTGAATGATGAAGATGTGTTGAATAAAGAATTCATTGATATTGAAAAAGGTCAACTCAAGGATATTGACCTATACCCAAGTGTTGAAGGTTGTTGCGTAAGCACATCCTTCTCTCATATTTTTCAGGGTGGATATAGCAGCGGCTACTATAGTTATAAATGGGCCGAGGTTCTTGAGGCAGATGCATTCGAAGCATTTAAAGAATTTGGAATATTCAACCCTGAAATTGCACATAAATTTAGAGATCAGGTTCTCAGTTCTGGGGGTTCTGAGCACCCTTCTCTGTTATACAAAAGATTTAGAGGAAAAGATGCTTCGATAGACGCACTATTAAAGAGAGCAGGTTTAATTCAAAACAATCCTACAAATTCAAAATCCTAATTGGTCATTAATTGTTAATCATCAGAACATTGTTGAGTTTGAAATTTACACCTAGTACACTGGTATTTTGTCTTATGTTTTTTTCCATTCAATTAATGGGTCAAAAACCGATACCAAAACTCAACATATACCAAACTGATACCAAAATCACAATTGATGGTGAACTGAATGAACCTATATGGCAAAATTGTGATGTTGCCAATCAATTTTATCAAAGTGTTCCAGTTGACACTTCCTATGCAAAGTCCAAAACTGATGTAATGACCACGTATGACGAAAAATACCTTTACATCGCTGCAATTTGTTATGACACCAATAATCAACCTTTTGTCATACAATCACTAAAAAGAGACTTTTCTTACCCTGTCAGTGATGCATTTGCTGTCTATATTGACCCCTATGACGATCATACTAACGGGTTCAGTTTTGCTGTTAACCCTAAAGGAGTTCAACGAGAGGGACTCATTCAGGTAGGTGGTAATTATGGAGTAACCACTGCTTGGGATATTCTTTGGTTTTCTGAAGTCAAAATTTATAACGATCGATGGGTTGTAGAAATGGCCATTCCATTCAGTTCTCTCCGCTTTAATCCAGGCATGAAAAAATGGAGGATAAACTTTTCTAGAAATGATCTTAAGATTAATGAAGGATCTTCATGGGCTGCCGTACCTCGTAATTTCAATATTGCATCACTCCCATTTTGTGGAGAATTGATTTGGGATAAACCCATTCGCAAAAGAAAAAAGAGTGTAGCCATCATTCCCTATATTTCTGGAAGTTCACAAAAGAAATACCAGCCAAAGATTGAGAATCCTGAGTTTAATCAAAGTTTTGGTGGTGATGCTCGAATAGGAATCACGAACTCTTTACAATTAGATTTAACCATCAATCCTGACTTTTCACAAGTTGAAGTGGACAGACAAGTCACTAATTTGAGTAGATTCAGTCTTTATTTTCCAGAAAGAAGAAACTTCTTCATTGAAAATAGTGATCTTTTTTCTGACTTTGGATTTCGACAGATAAGGCCTTTCTTCTCTAGAAAAATTGGACTCAATAACGGGAATATTATTCCCATTTTAGGAGGAGCAAGACTCAGTGGTAAGTTAAACAAAGACTGGCGAATTGGTCTAATGAATATTCATACCAACCAATCTGGAAATACTCCACAGCAGAACTATACTGTAGCCGCATTACAACGAAGAGTTTTGAAAAACAGTACTATTGGTTTCATTGGACTAAACAGAAATAGTTTGAAGTCATCTAGAATCAACCCTACCGATTATAATCGTATCATTGGAACCGATTTCAATTTTAATACATTAGACAGAAAATGGGCCGGAAAATTTTTTTACCACCAATCATTTAAGTCTGACAAACTTATCAATAGCAACACGCATGCTTCTTGGCTAGCATATAGCACTCCTAATTGGTTTATCATGTGGAACCACGAATACGTGGGTCAAAACTACCGAGCAGACTTTGGATTTGTACCTCGCACAGAACGATTTGACCCTGAATTAAAAACCATTCGAAGACAAACTTACTGGAGACTTGAACCAATGATTGCCTACACATTTTATCCTAAAAATAAAACGTGGTTTATCTCTCAAAGATTTGAGTCTTACCTTGACCGATATACAGACGGAGAATATAACCTCACCGATAATCAACTAAGACATACCTGCAAACTCAAATTAAATAATACAAGTAAGTTTAGATTGGATTATAATCACTGGTTCACAAAACTTTATTTTGATACCGATATGACTTTTACTGGGGACACCAATGCTATATCTCTAAAAGGTGACTATAACTACCAAAATACTAAGTTATCCTATAAATCAAACGCTAGAAAGCCTCTTTCACTGGAGGCATCCTATACTTTTGGGCAATACTTTGGTGGTAAAAGGACCAGTATTAATACTGCTTTAAATTACCGATGGCAACCCATTGGTATATTTGGGATTTATGTGAATCAAAATATTTTTAACATGCCAACCATCCAAGAGAATAAAAACCTCATGCTAGTTGGTGCACAAGCAGAACTAGCATTCACAAAAAGTGTGTTTTTTACTACTTTTTTACAATACAATACTCAGATTGAGAATTTCAATATCAACAGTAGACTTCAATGGAGATTTAAACCCATGAGTGATTTATACCTTGTTTATAGTGAAAATTATCTTACTACTGATTTTTCTACCAAAAATCGGGGCATTGTACTTAAGTTTCAATATTGGTTTCAATAAAACACCTCGAAAAACATCTGATTTCAATGTTTAATTTTAAATCTGATAAAAAAACTTTTTAACAAAAATTAACATCTAAATACTTTGCCCCTTTAAAAGTAATAAATTCGTATTTGTTTTATCATGAATTTTACTGCAAGACTAAATCGAATAAAAGAGTCACTGACCATTGGAATGGCTAAAAAGGCCCGAGAGCTTAAAGCTGAAGGAAAAGACGTCATTAGTTTGAGTTTGGGTGAACCTGATTTTGACACCCCTCAACATGTCAAAGATGCTGCTAAAAAAGCCATTGATGCGGGCAAGACAAAGTACACTCCCGTTGGTGGAATTCCAGAATTGAAATCGGCTATTTGCATTAAGTTCCTAAGAGATTACAACATGGAAATCGGACCAACTAATGTGATGGTCAGTACCGGTGCTAAACAATGCATTATGAATGCCATTCTAAGTTTAGTAGATCACGGTCAGGAAGTCATCATTCCGCTACCTTATTGGGTCAGCTATTCGGAAATGGTAAACTTTGCAGGAGGAAAATCGGTATTCGTTCCCGCCAAATTTGAAGATGGGTTCGCTCTAGACTTAGAAGCAATGGAACGTTCTATAAACGAAAAAACACGAGTAATCTTGTTTTCTAGCCCCAGTAATCCAGCAGGTAGTTCACTCTCTTACGACCAACTAAAACAGATTGCTGATATGGTAAAAAGACATCCTCATGTTACTATTATCTCAGACGAAATATATGAACACATCAATTTTGATGGTGAGCACACCAGCATCTCTCAATTTGATGGAATCAAAGATCAACTCATCATCGTGAATGGTGTTTCAAAAGGCTTTGCCATGACAGGTTGGAGAATTGGATACATGGTTGGACCAAAGGAGATTATTGCTGCATGTGACAAACTACAAGGTCAGTTTACATCTGGTGCCAACAGCATTGCTCAATGGGCTGCTGTGGAGGCAATTAATGGAGACATGAAACCCACTCAACATATGGTTGATACATTCCGAGGAAGGAGAGATATGATTGTTGATTTGCTAAGTGAAATTCCGGGTATAGAAACTGACACACCCAAAGGTGCTTTTTATTTATTTCCAAAAGTGAGTTCACTCTACGGCAAAGAATTTGGCGGTAGAACCATCAACGATAGTCTGGACTTCTGTGACTATATTCTCAACACCGCACTGGTAAGTCTTGTGCCTGGAGTTGCCTTTGGTATGGATGAGCATGTACGAATCAGTTATGCCAGTAGCGAAGAAGAATTGAAAGAGGCCATGAGACGAATCAAAGCTGCATTAACTTGAGCCAATTAGCATCCATATTTGATCAGTGGAATTTAACCACCGCATTAATTGTGGGTGATAGCATGATTGATGCTTATTTCTACGGTACAAGCACCCGAAATAGTCCCGAAGCTCCTGTTCCTATTATTAATTTAGCAAAGAAAGAACGCAGACTAGGTGGTGCTGCAAATGTGGCATTGAACATCAAGGCCTTGGGTGCTACCCCTATCTTGTGCAGTATTGTTGGAAAAGACAGAAACGGAACACAACTCAAATCATTGCTAGAAAAAGAAGCCTTATCTACTCAAGGTATTGTTGAAGACGAGTCACGATGTACCACGGTAAAAACAAGAGTAATTGGCAACAACCATCACTACCTACGCATCGATGAAGAAGAAACGGACCTCATTCCTACCGATGTTGAGAATCAACTATTTACTACCATTAGTTCACTTGTTCAAACGGCTGATGTATTGATTTTTCAAGATTACAACAAAGGGGTATTGAGTCCTAATTTGATAAAAAGTGTCACTCAACTGTGCAACGATTCCAATGTTCCGATTGTAGTTGATCCCAAGCATGACCAGTTTTTTGATTATCAGAACTGCACCCTATTCAAGCCCAACAGAAAAGAAATTGTAGAGGCCTATCAACTCAAAGAGGAGGAGAACCATGATATTCAATCACTGGCTCAACGGCTAAGAAAAGACCTAAACGCAAAAAATGTGATGACTACACTTTCTGAAGAAGGTGTCCTCATCATCAACGACCAAGAACACCATCACCTTCCGGCTCACCCACGTAAGATATTGGATGTCAGTGGTGCTGGAGACTCGGTATTGAGTGTAGCTGCTCTATGTGTAGCATTGGAGCTACCTGACCCCACAATAGCAGGACTCGCTAACCTAGCGGGAGGCTTGGTGTGTGAAAAGATTGGGGTAGTGCCTGTTGACAAAGCCCAGTTGCTTGATGAGGCAACAAGACTTGGGATGGAGTAATAGAAATCCAGTCTCACTTATAAAACTCAAATATTATTCTTTCATATCCTCTGATTTATT
>JAQWZS010000041.1 GCA_029253325.1 Bacteroidia bacterium | reverse complement strand
CCTGCAGTTGGTGCAGCAACAGAGCCCTCATTCTTTGCAAATACAGTTTGATACGATTTGGTATCGCTATTCTCTGTTTTCCTGTTGAGATATGGTGGAAGTGGTAACTCACCAATTTGTTGAAGTAAACTCGTAAATGATTTTTTATTGGTCCACGAAAGCTCTACCACTTTATCTTCTCTGCTAATTAATCGAGCTTGTACAACCCCAGATTGGTTACTTAAATCTAAATACTCTCCCTCTTTCCATTTCTTACTGTTTCCAATTATGCACTTCCATTGACAACGTACCGTACTTGCAAATGATTTTTCAAAGCTACCGGGAAGAACAGGCTCAAGAAGTAAAACCTCAATTAGTGCTCCCGTATTTCTCTTAAAATAGAGCCGAGCAGGTATAACCTTTGCATTATTCATTATCAAGAGGGAATCCTTCGGTAGAATGGACGATACATCTGTAAATTTACGGTGAGTTATCTGTCCATTTTGATAACAAAGTAACTTCGATTGATCTCTTTTATTAAGTGGATATTTTGCAATTTGATCTTCGTGTAATTCAAAGAAAAAATCTGATTTACGTACTAAGCTCACTATATTGATTTGTATCTCTTGCCTGGCAAACTGATTATGCAGTTTTTCATTTCTAACTCCAGCAAAGTTATAGCTAACAAACTAGATACAAAACCCGATTTTATCTGTAAATGATCTATCCCAACTTCTTTGTTTTCTTGTATGATTGAAAAGAGCTTTTTTTCGTTATCCGTAAAATTTTGAAAGAGTGGTTTTTGAATTTTCTTCTCAACCTTTATATCCCAATTCAGCAAATGCACTAAATCTTCTACCCCTTCAATCACATGAGCTTTATTCTTCTTTATTAAATAATTACAACCTGATGAATACTTTTGATTAATTGCACCTGGCAGAGCAAGCACATCCCTGTTATATTGATTCGCCAACTCTGCCGTAATGAGAGATCCTCCTTTAATAGCAGACTCAACAACAATTACAGCATCCACCATTCCTGCAACCAATCTATTTCTCATTGGAAAATTCTCTCTATTTGGTATTGTATTAGATGTATATTCTGTAATAATAGCTCCCTGTTTTTTGATCATATCTCTTGCTACATCCTTATGTACTGAGGGATAAATTTGATCTAAACCGTGAGCTACAACACCAAATGTTGGCATCTCATTTTTGATGCTCTGCTTGTGTGCAAAAACATCAACACCGTAGGCCAACCCACTCACTATCGTTGGTTGATATACATTTAACTCTTCCATCAATTCTTTGGTAAAGTGTTTCCCATAAGAAGTCATTTTTCTTGTTCCAACAATAGCTATGCATTTATCAGGATTCAAATTTGAACTCCCTTTTGAATAGATAATAATTGGGCAATCTGGAACTTGCCTAAGTCGATATGGGTAAGATTCATCTAAGAAAAAATGAACATCAATTTGATTTTGATTAATGAAGTCAATTTCTAAATTTATATCCACAAAATTTTTATAAGAATTAATATTAGTAGCAAGTGTTTCACCTACTCCAGGAATCTTTTTTAAGTAATGTTTTGATTTTAAAAACACCTCTTTAACTCCTCCACAATAACTGATTAAATTTTTAGCTATTACACTTCCTACTCTTGGAATTCGAGTGAGTGCTATTTTGTAGATTAAATCATTATCCATAGTCTGAATAACGAAAATATAAATCCTAGACGAAAAATAGTTATTTTCTTAAAGTATTTGAATTACGAGTAGCTAATCCAATAATTTCATCATAACCATAGAATACATTTTTATGATATACTAAAATCGTGTAGTCATTTTCTGTTTCCTGATGATTTCCCTCAGTAAATGTGTAGTCTATCTTTCCATCTTTATCCCTCAATACAAAATGATAATTATAGTAACTCTGTTTTAAAAGCACTGAGCAAGTATACATTTTCAGTTCTGGAGAATAGGTCATTTTAAACTTGTCCTTGATTTGCCAATCTGATAACTCTCCATAAACAAACATCTCTCCCATATCATTAAGACTATTGCATTTGAAGTTGAAATGCACCAATGCATAATCTCCATCTTCCACCAAATTCATACCATCTGAATTGAAAATATCTCGTTTCCCGTTATAATCAATCCACCTTACATAATTAAGGTAAGCTTTTGATTCTTCTGGTCTCAAAACTACATTCTGCACAGTATCAATATATTTCTTAATCACATTATTACTAAAAAATCGTAATGAACGAATATCGAAGAATCGAAACTCATTAGTTCCTGGTATAATGTTCTCATTCTCATAATTAAAACTCAATTCATTATTATTTACAAACTGAGGCTTTAGATTCGTTATCGCATTATTCCAACTGTTGTTTTGAAGAATGGTGACATGAACATCTAAAAAAGGATTAGGAATATCAAATCCCAGATAATTTACAGAAAAATCAATCTCTTGATGAGTAAAACGAAATTCTGGGATGGTCGCACTTTTAACCGTTGTTGTAATTTTAGTTTGAGGATCTACTACCATAAATCGACGAGTCAAAAGAACATCCTCCTCATCAAAGTTTCGATAAACTTTTATGATATAATTACCACTTTTAGTAATTGCCATATCATCCGACGGGAAATTCAAAGAATAATGAGTGTATGTTTGATAAGTATTCGTAGAGAACTTATAATCCGTAATTTCTCCCATGGTATTACCACTCACATAATCCATTGGCTGAAGGTCGCTTAACATCCAGTTTCTATCACAATGAACCAAGGAGTAATTTAAAAATTCATTCTGAGGATCGAGCATATCAAATGATAGCTTAAGGGTCTCTCCAGAACCTAAATTAATGATTGGAACTGGGTCATAAATATCAATATTTTTCTGAAGAATAACGGTTGATATTTTATCATCATAACCCGTATTGTCATAAATCCTCTGACCAAAAGATATTTGGAATGAGATAAGAAATAAAAATAGCGATACTTTTTTCATTTGATGACTATTGTTCAAATATACAAGCAATAAAAGATGATAAACTATGAACTCTTAAAGACTAGCAAAAATTATCTCTAAGCTAAAATGTTTTTTTTGCTTGTTCCCAGACTTCATCCATTTCAGATAAGGTCATTTCCTCCATTTTAATATTCTTTTTCTGAGCATACTTTTCAATGGATTCAAATCTATATTTGAATTTTATATTTGTTGCTTCTAAAGCATCATCTGGATTAATTTTCAACCATCTTGCATAGTTTATTAAGCTAAAAATTAGATCTCCAAATTCCTCCTCTTTTTGAGAGCCCTCTGCATCTTTGAATTCTTTTAATTCTTCCTCTACCTTATCCCAGACATGCTCCTTTTCAGGCCAATCAAAACCAACCTGTGCCGCCTTGTCTTGCATTCTAGATGCTTTTATTATGCTTGGCATACTATTGGGAACACCTGCCAGCACTGATTTATTACCTTCTTTGAGTTTCAATTGCTCCCAATTTTGCTTCACCTCTTCCTCATCTTTCACTTCAACATCTCCATAGATATGAGGATGACGAGAAATCAATTTTTCACAAATACTATTCAAAACATCGGACACGTCAAAGGCACCTTTTTCATCACCAATTTTTGAATAAAAAACTAAGTGTAAGAATAAATCACCGAGCTCTTTTTTTATTTCCTCATTGTCTCCTTTCAAGAGAGCATCGCTTAACTCATAGGTTTCCTCAATAGTCAAATGACGAAGTGACTTATTTGTCTGCTTTCGATCCCATGGACATTGCTCTCTTAATTCATCCATTATAATCAATAGTCGTTCAAATGCTTTCAGTCTATTATCCATTATAATATCGGATTGGATTTCATCAATTGAACAAAATCATTTTTGTAACTCTTACCTACTGGTATTTTCACCCCATTAACCTCACATATAGACGTTGAAAAGGATTCAACAGCTTTTCTATTCACAATAAAAGATCGATGCACTCTACTGAAGATATCTTTTGGTAGTTTAGACTCCATTTTTTTCATGGTTTGTAGTGTCACTATTTTTCGATCATTTAAAAATATTTTAACATAATCCGCAAAAGCCTCTACATAAAGAATTTCTCCGTAGGATAATTTCACAAGTTGTTGATTTGCTTTCACAAAGATGTATTCATTCTCCAAGTCTGATTCTATTACATCCAAATTGTTCTTTATCGAATAATATTCTTTTGCCTTTTCAACTGCTTTTTCAAATCGATCATAGGCGATTGGCTTCAGTAGATAATCAATAGCGTCTAGTTCAAAACCATCAATAGCATATTCAGAATAAGCCGTCGTAAACATAAATAATGGCTTTTGTTCAAGAGAACGGATGAAATTTAATCCATTGATGCCTGGCATCTGAATATCCAAAAACATCAAATCAATTGATTGCTTTTTTAAAATCTCTGATGCTTCTGCTGCATTATTACAGCGTGCTACCAAATGTAGCTCTTGATGTTTTTTTACATAAGCCTCGATAATATCCAAGGCTAGGGGTTCGTCGTCTAATGCAATACAATTCATCATACTAAATCTATTTTTAAGTTTACTTTATAATCAATAGCTGTTTCTATTACTTCAATGGTGTGCTTATCGGGGTACATCAACCTCAATCGTTTATTGACATTTTTTAACCCAATTCCTCCTTGATAATTTTCATTAGTTTTAACTTCCATGCCAGCTAGTGGCTTGCTATTTGACAATTCAAAATTGAGTATACTTTTATTTACATGAACATCAATTTTAACATAACCATTCGCCATATCCTTACCAAAACCATGCTTGAAACTATTTTCAACAAAAGGAATTAAAAGCATCGGTACAATCTCTTGAGTATCAATACTCCCATCTATAGTTAAGCTCAAATTCACTCGATCTCCATGCCTCACCTTCTCGAGTTCTGCATAGCTCTTTAAATATTTAAGTTCTTGATCTAAACTTACTCTTTGATTACTTCCATCATACAAAATATATCGAAGTATGTCACTTAACTTTAAAATGAGCTCTGGGGCTAAATCAGATTTTTGTAATGCCAGAGAATAGATACTATTTAAGCTATTAAATAAGAAGTGTGGGTTTATTTGAGATTTCAAATATTTAAGCTCTGTTTCTGTGTTAAGAATCTCTAACTCTTGCGTTAATTTTTCTTTCTCATACCAATGCTTAACCAACTTCAGACTCATGGTAATAGCCACAGTGTACATGATTGCCATTACTGCATTTAATATAAAACGGAGTGAGAGTAAGGCACGTTTGTCATCTGGACCTATTGTAGATATCACTGAAAATACGGCCGACTCTAATAATGCTCCTAAAAATAAAGCTAAGCCGATGGCTACAAAATACCTTAAGTACGCTCTTTTTTGAAGAAAAAAAGGCAACAGTAAATACATATTAAAGTAACTAACTGCAGCATGGATAGATACTATGACAAATGAATTTACAAAGAAGTCTGTTCGCGTAATTCCAGGACTAAGTACGAACACCCAAAAAAGAAAATATAGAGCCCATAGCACCAAATGGTGAATATTATAGCGAGTTACAAACCCATACAATCTTGAATTTACAAGAGAATTAGCGGTGCTAGACATACTTGATTACTCCAAATTTAAGAGAACTTCGAGTAATTCCTCGAACCACAAAAAGAATAATACGTTTAAGAATTAATTTTTGAAATAACGAAGCATTCTATAACTCCAGTCAATAACTAAGGTGCCAGCTTTTATATATTTATTCTGGTTAGCAATTAGTTCAGAGTTATTTTCATTCGTCTGATAAGGTTTGGTTTGAGATAGAACAAATGAAAAGGTAAGGGTATTTAAAAACAATAAGACAACAATCACCTTGGTTGATTTTCTCATGTTTTTGATAGAATTAAGAATGTTTAACTTTTTCATGCTATCAAGTGTCATTCGTTGCACAAATATAGGCTTTAGAACTTAAAATTATAATTCAAAGTAAGAAATGACAAAACTATGATAGTCTTGAAATGACGTGCTCAAAAATGAGTCTAAAGGTCCTCTCTTTTTGATTGTTGTTATCCTTAAAATCTAATCTATCTTTGTATTATCAATTCATAAAATTATGCAATTTTTACCCTTACTCGGATTAATTTTAGTCTTTATGTCAATCGCATTTATAGGAATGGCTATTCGTGTGTTTCTAGTCAAAGACGGAGAGGTTCGAGGTGGATGTGCTGGCAAAAATCCGATGATGCAAGAAGAGGGTACTGCTTGCACCATGTGTGGAGCGTTGCCTTCTGAAGAATGCAAGAGTGATACTGCATCTACTTAGGAAAGCTAAAGTGGTAAATCAATCACCTACTCAATTATCAATAAAGAGTCTATTACTTCTGATAGAATTGGTCTAGACAACCTCACTTTTGGAATTTGGGAATAATCTATAAAAGCCAATGAGTGCATTTCACTTGCTTCATGTAAAAATGAGATTTTCTCGCCAACGTTGATAATATCATTAGTTGACAAAAAAGAAACAGGTGATTCAATTAATTTTCTCAATCTATTAGACTCATTAGAATACAGTTCTATTGACAATTCATCGTTAACATTATAATAGACTATAACACCTTTTATATAGCTTGAATCTAGGTTAATTTGGTCTTTTAACTGATCTGTATACAAGACAACAGAAATAGCGTCTTTAATATTTGTGCTATCACTTATAGAACTCAGTAAGTTTTGTTTTTGTTCTTCACTAAATTTTGACTTAGAAAGTGAAATTGAAGTTGTTTTTTCTTCATCATGCCAATAGACATCAAAGTCTGATTTGAAATGCTCAAATTTGATCAATATTCTTTGATCGGACTCTTTAGTATCACAAGCATTATATCCCAAAGAATTCGTATCTCTGCAACCACTCACTAAAATTAAAACAATAAAAACCAAGCTCTTCATAGTGGGAAATGTAATCATTCAAATATGATGTTTTTAGGCTGAAGTTACAATTTTAGTAGGACGTTCGACTATTCTTCCTGATACACCTTAAGTATCTCGATACACGTCTTAACAGCTGCCTCCATATCCTGAACACTCACGTATTCGTGCTTGCTATGTATAGCCATTTCACCTGTGAATAAATTGGGACACGGTAGTCCCATGAATGATAAGCGTGAACCATCTGTTCCGCCTCTTACTAAATCTTGTTGCGGTTCTATTCCAATTCGTTTCATGGCTTGAAGTGCATTGGCTTCTATATGTGGATGCTCAGCCAATACCTCTCGCATATTTCGATATTGCTCTTTGACCTCCACCTCAAATGATGAACCCTCAAAATGATTGATGGTAGCTTCTGCTAAATCTGCCAATACCTTCTGATGTTTTTCCAAATTCTGTGTATCAAAATCACGAATCAAAAAATCGACACTCGATTCTTCCAATTGCCCCTTTAAGTTATACGGATGTACAAATCCCTGCGACCCCGAGGTGGTCTCAGGTGAAAATGCTGCTTGAGGTAATTGATTAATAAAATAACTCATCACCTTCACCGCATTGACCATCTTACCTTTGGCATATCCAGGATGTGCACTAACGCCCTTAAACCGAATGGTCATGGAATTTGCGGAAAACGTATCTCCTTCGAGAGAGCCCCTAGGGCCACCATCTAAAGTATATCCAATATCTGCATTCAACTTTCCCATATCTAACTTATCTACCCCTCTTCCTACCTCCTCGTCTGGTGTAAATAAAATCCGTACATCACCATGAATATGAGATGGATTATTCATCAACTCTTGGGCAAGTTGCATAATAATTGCAACTCCCGCTTTATCATCTGCCCCCAACAAAGTAAGTCCACTTGCTGTAATAATATCATCACCGAAACGCTTGCTCAAATAGGGATGATCTTTTGTGGTTATAATTTGATTTGGGTCATCTGGCAAGATGATATCTTGACCTTGATAATTTTTATGTAAGATTGGTTTCACATTCTCACCACTACAATCTGGAGCTGTATCTACATGTGAGCAAAAACATATGGTTGGAACATCTTTATTTTTAGAATTGCTTGGGATAGAAGCAAAGACATACCCCCATTCATCCATTTCTGCATCTGAAACTCCCATTGCAATTAGCTCTTTTACAAGCATCCTACTTAGATTTTTTTGTTTTTCGGTACTTGGGAAAGATAAATTCTCTGGGTCACTTTGAGTATCAACCCGAACGTACCTCATCAATTTATCCGCTACACTTTTGCCCATATCATTCATATGATTGCAAAGTAAAATAAAACCAACCCACTTTTGGTGACACTATTGAACAAAAACTCCTTGAAGCAAACTATCCTTCTCATAAATTAGGAAAGCAGACAACGAAGTGTCACTTGATATTATTTTTTTTGATTCATCAAACCCAAGAGTCATAAAAGCTGTAGCATAAGCATCTGCAACTGCACAACTTTTGTTCAACACACTCGCACTTCTAAGTTCATTAATTATTGGTTTCCCTGATTGTGGATCGATGGTATGACCAATAAGTTCGTTATCAACGATATAAAAATTTTGGTAATTACCACTCGTTGCAAGGGCTTGATCTTTTAACTCAACAATTTCAAAAAAATTAAAAGGGTCAGCACCAACTAAAGGAGTATTAATTCCTACTTTCCAAAGTTGATTGTTCTGATTCATGCCTTTAGTAATCACCTCACCACCTACTTCAATCATGAAGTTTTTGACACTTAATTGATTAAAATACACTCCAATTTGATCCACCAAATAACCTTTAGCAATTGCATTAAAATTTAATTGAGCAAATGAATCTAGTTTGAAAGGATAATCCAGGCTATCAAACGTTATTTTATCCATTCCTTGATGCTGCAAACAGGACTTGATTATACTGTCATTCATCAATTCATTCGCTACTTTCGCTCTTGAATACTCATTGAAAAGACAGCCAGAGCTAGGATCAAATGCACCTTTAGTCTTCTCAGAGATTTCTTTAGAGAGTCGAATCATGTATTTGAAATGGAACATATCCGTTTCAAAATAGTTCAATTCATTGGGGTTTTCCCATAGCGTATCACTATTCAAGTTAAAACAAGAGATAAGAGAATTATCTTGATAGGTAGATAAACTATGATTGATTACAAAAACAATGGAGTCAATCGATGATTCAAGACTATCTATCTCTTCACCCAAGTATGAAATATGATAGGTTGTCCCTAGTGCGGAACCTGCTAATTTTTGTTGAAGTGGTTGATCAGATTTACAGGACTGTAAAAATATAAAAACAAAAAAAAGGCAGATTAACCTGCCTTTTGATATGTTTTTGAAATGGTTCATATGTGAAATTAACCACCAAAGTCGTCAAAAGCAACATTTTCAGGAGGTACTCCCCAGTCGTCACACATTTTTAATACAGCTTGATTCATCAGCGGAGGACCACAGAAGTAAAACTCAATATCTTCAGGAGCTTCATGTTTGCTCAAATACTGATCGATTACAGCCTGATGAACAAATCCAGAGAAGCCATCTCCTTTTTTATCATCAACGTCAGTCTTCACAACCCAATTATCTTCTGGCATAGCATCTGAGAGTACCACAAAAAACTTAAAGTTTGAAAATTCTTCTGCTATTTTATTAAAATGGTCGAGATAGAACAATTCTCTTTTAGATCGTCCACCATACCAATAGGTTACTTTTCTACCAGTTTTCAATGTATGGAATAAATGAAACAGGTGTGATCTCATAGGAGCCATTCCGGCACCACCACCAATGTATAGCATTTCTGCATCAGTTTCTTTGATGAAAAATTCACCATAAGGTCCAGAAATAGTCACCTTATCACCTGGCTTGCAACCAAATACATACGATGAACAAATTCCAGGATTAACATCCATCCATTTATTATTTTTTCGATCCCAAGGAGGAGTCGCAATACGAATATTCAACATCACAATATTTCCCTCTGCTGGATGATTTGCCATAGAATAAGCTCTAAAAATAGGCTCGTCATTTTCCATTTTCAAATCCCATAAACCATATTTATCCCACTCTGATTTGAAATCCATAGGATCTCTACCAAGAGCAACTAACTCTGGGTGAGCAGTAATGTCTATGTCCTTGAAGTTAATAACAGTTGAAGGTACATCAACTTGGATATATCCACCCGCTTCGAAATCCAGTGTTTCTCCTTCAGGAAGTCTTACAACAAATTCTTTGATGAATGAGGCTACGTTATAATTTGAAACTACTTCACATTCCCATTTCTTGATTCCAAATACTTCTTCTGGAACCTCAACAACCATATCCTCTTTCACTTTAACTTGACATGCTAATCTCCAGTTATCTTTCTGCTCTCTTCTCTTGATATGACCTGTTTCAGTGGGTAAGATGTCTCCTCCACCTTCATGAACTTGACACTTACACATGGCACAAGTACCTCCACCACCACATGCTGATGGTAAAAATAGTTGTTGATCTTGAAGTACATTTAAAAGTGTGCCTCCAGCATCTACCTCAACTTCTCGTTCTCCATTGATAGTTAATTTCACAGCACCCGAATTCACCAATCGCTTCGCAGCAACCATAAGCATGGCTACTAGAAGTATAATGATAGAGGTAAAGACTGCTGCAGCAAGTACAATTACAGTTGTATTTATAGCTAAAATCATTTTTTATTCTGAAAAATTTGCAACTGATACCTCCTCAACATTCTCAATATTTTGAGAAGTCTTTTCTAGTTCAGCTTGTTGTTGTTCTTTATTTTTAAATGGAAGTTCAAATCCTCCAAAACTCATGAATCCAAAAGCCATTAGTCCAACTATAATGAATGTGATACCAAGACCTCGAAGCGGTTTTGGAACATCAGCATATGCCATTTTTTCACGAATAGCGGCAAGAGAAACTACGGCTAGAAACCATCCTATTCCAGAACCTAAACCGAACGTTAAGGCCTCAACAAATTCATAATCCCTTGTTGGCAAGAATAATGCACCTCCTAGGATAGAGCAATTTACAGCAATAAGTGGAAGGAATATTCCTAATGAATTATATAACGATGGCGAGAATTTTTCTACAGCCATTTCAGTAAGTTGAACAAAAGCGGCAACTATGGCAATAAAAACTATAAACTTTAATACTTCAAGATTAATTGATGCAAAATCCTCACTAATCCATGTCAATGCCCCCTCTTTTAACAAAAAGTTATATGCGAGCCAATTTAAAGGAATTGTTATTCCCAGTACAAAAATTACTGCCATTCCAAGTCCAGCCGCTGTTTTATATTTTTTTGATACAGCAAGGTATGAACACATACCCAGAAAGTATGCAAAAATCATGTTGTCGATAAAAATCGATTTAACAAATATGTTTAGTAAATTTTCCATTTCTAATCTTCTACGTATCCATTTCTACTTCTAATAACCCAAATTAATACTCCTAAAAGAATACAAGCTCCGGCAGGCGACATCATCACTCCATTACCGATGTATTCATCAGGAAGAACTTTTATACCAAATAACTTTCCACTTCCTGTAAGTTCACGAAAAAATGCAATAGCCAAAATAATCCAAGCATACCCAAACGAGTTACCTAAACCATCAAGCATAGCATCCCATGGTTTATTACCTAATGCGAATGCCTCTAATCTTCCCATAACAATACAATTGGTAATAATTAAACCGATAAATACAGAAAGTTCTTTCCATACATCGTAGCTATATGCTTTTAATACTTGGTCTACAATAGCAACTAATGACGCAACGACAACCAATTGAACAATAATTCGAATTCTATTAGGAATTGTATTTCTCAAGGCTGAAATCACTACGTTAGCTAGAACCAAAACTGCAGTTACAGCAATTGCCATAACTAATGTAGGTTTTAATGCTACAGTCACAGCAAGAGCAGAGCAGATACCAAGTACCTGAATTGTAATTGGATTGTCTTCATCTAAAGGATTTGTGAGAAGTGCTTTCCTTTTCTTACTAAGGAGGGGCTCAGAAGATTTCTTTACCTCTTTTACTTCTTTTTCTAATGTTTCTGTACTCATTTTTTATGTGATAAAATAAATGGTTTGTATAACAATAAATAGCTTTCAAGCATACTACTTACTCCTTTTGCTGTAATGGTGGCTCCACTAAGTCCATCAACTTGTTGAGGATTATTAGAATAATCATTCCCCTCACCTTTTTCAAAATAAGGCACGCTCATTTCACCACTAGCGTCAACAATCTTTTTACCTTTAAATCGGCTTTGAACCTCAGCATCTGTAATTCTCGCACCAAGTCCTGGAGTTTCCCCTTTGTGGTCAAAAACTACGCCGGATACTGTCTCTAAATCAGATTTTACAGCTACATATCCCCATATGAAATCCCATAATCCTTTTCCATAAACTGGAAAAACATAGGAGACTACATTTTTCTTCTCCTTGGTTTCATAAATTGTATAAACAGGAAGGTTTCTAACATCTTTAGGTTTTTTATATTCCTTAAAGACATTTACACTTGCTTCCTCTGTTTCAACAAGGTCTCCTGATGACTTAACTACATCAGCTACCACTGTCTCTGTGTATAAACGAGTAACTTCTTCATCACTCATTGATGAAATAGCTTCCTCTCCCAAAGCGGCTTTGAGGATGAAATTTTGTTTCTCTAGTAATACCTCCATGTCTTGTTTTGGCTTAAGAACCATGGCCACTACAGCCAATACAGAACCGAAAACTAAGGTCATAATAACAGCATAGGTTATTATGTAATTATTACTATTTTTATTAAACTTTGACACGATTTAATCTTGTTTTAATGTTAGACTGAACTACATAGTAGTCGATAAGAGGAGCAAAAACATTCATAAGAAGAATTGCCATCATAATTCCTTCAGGATATCCAGGATTAAAAACACGGATGAGAACTGTTAGAACACCAATCAAGAAACCATATATCCATTTTCCTTTTTCTGTCTGAGCTGCAGATACTGGATCTGTAGTCATAAAGATTGCTCCAAACATAAACCCACCAATAATCAAGTGGTAGTATGCTGGCATATCCATGTAGGCTCCATCTGCACCAGAGATATTAAATATCCAACCCATAAATAGACCACCTAAAATCGTGCTTAACATAATTTTCCAACTACCCACACCAGCAGATATAAGAATGACTGCACCAATGAGACAAGCAACAACTGAAGTCTCACCAATTGATCCTTGAATGTTGCCCCAAAAGCTATCCATAATGCTTGCTGACAAAATATCATCGCTCCAAGATTTTCCTTCAGCAGTTGCTGAAGCAAGCTCTCCAAGATTAGTTGCTCCCGAATAACCGTCCACTGTTTTTGAACCCTCTGGTAAGAATGTCCAAACAGAATCCCCACTCATACTGGAGGGATATCCTATATATAAGAACATACGTGCGGTAAGAGCAGGATTAAGCAAATTCATACCTGTACCTCCAAAAACTTCTTTTCCAATAACTACTGAAAATGCTGTAGCTAAACCAACCATCCACAAAGGAACATCAGGTGGCATACACAATGGAATAAGCATCCCCGTAACAAGAAAACCCTCATTAACTGGATGACCTCTGAACTGAGCAAATCCCATCTCTATACCCAAGCCTACACCGTAAGAAACGATTATGATAGGTAATGTCTGTATTAACCCAACAAAGAAATTATCCCACAAAGACCCATCTGTACCTGTTAAGGCAAGCGACTGTTGGTGACCAACATTCCACAAGCCAAACATCAATGCAGGTAACATTGCAATAATAACAATGAACATGGTTCGTTTCAGATCAATTCCATCACGAATATGTGATCCGCTTTGGGTAGTATGGTTAGGAACGAATAGGAATGTTTCAAATGCATCAAAAGTTGAGTGTAAAAAACTCAACTTACCCCCTTCAGAGAAGGTCGGCTTTAACTTATCAATTTGATCTCTTAAAAATTTCATATTAACTTTCTTCTGCCATTAATTCTAAACCTTCTGAAAGGACTTGTTGAACATTTATTTTTGAAGTACATACAAACTCACACAACGCCACATCCTCTTCTATCACCTCATATATACCCAGATTTTCCATTAACTCTAAATCTTTTGCCATCACAGCTTTTATTAATTGCTGAGGCATAATGTCCATAGGCAGTACTTTTTCGTACTGACCTGTAACAACATAAGCTCTTGGCTCGCCATGAGGATTTGTATTTACATTAAATGTCTTTTTAAGATACTTTGATATCGGCAATGAGGGACTTAATGTAGGTCTTGCATAAGACGGAAACAACCAGCCAAGTAGTTCATACTGATTTCCTTCTGGAATGACTGTTACTTGATTGTCAAAAAAGCTTAAGTAACCATCTTTCTCAATTTTCGTTCCAGTAAGAACATTACCACTGATTACTCTAACGTTTTCAGATTTGTAATTGTCATTCATCAGACTATGCACAGAAGCTCCAAGTCTTGTTGTGTAATAAGCCGGCTCTTTAACTTCAGAACCAGCGATTACAATATTTTGTTCAAAGTCTAACTTACCTGTTTCAAATAATTTTCCGATAAAAGCAACATGCTGAGGCTTTATTGTCCAAACAACATCACCCTTATTTATAGGGTCCAAGTTATTAATCTGAACTCCAACAAGACCACTAGGGTGTGGACCATCAAAATAACTAACCTTAACGTCTTTGATATTTTGGTAAATGGTATTATCTTTTTTAGCATGCAAGTTCAAATAAACCCCGCCTTCGCTCAACATATTCAAAATCTTAAAACCCGTCTCAAGTTGAGATTCTTTACCTCTCAATGAAACACCAAGATCAGCAGCAAGTGGTGAGGAATCAAACCCAGATACAAAAATAGATTTTGGCGTCACTTCAGTGTCAGCTATTACGCCATAAGGTCTTTGAGTGATAAACGGCCACAATCCTGACTCAAGTAAAATCGCTTTAATTTCATCTACATTATTTGTAGAATAATTTTGAGTATCAAACTCCTTGCATTTATATTCAGCTAAATCAGCTAAAATTTTAATTGCAGTAATTGCTCTTCTCTCCCCACGAACAATCTCCGCAACCTCACCACTAACGGGTGATGTAAAGCATATTTTATCGTTCTTTTTGTCAGTAAACAAACAATCACCAACTTTCACTTCTTCTCCTTGTTTAATCCTCAATTTTGGAATTAGACCTTTAAAGTCATTAGGTTTTATTGCAAAAGTTGTCGAAGAAGAAATGGCATGAATATGAGTAGAAGGTTTGCCTTCTAATGGGATATCCATTCCTCGTTTGATTTTTACGTTTTTGCCCATGGAAATTTGTTAAATTTTGCTGCAAATGTATTCTTTTGATGAAAGAAAAAATACCTTAAAACGAAAAAAAAACATCTTCTTTATGATGTCTCTTGAATAGCCTTTGAATAGGTGGAATTAGCGTTATTATTTTTATTTAAAATTAGTACGAATTTATTGGGTGTTTTCATCTAATATTTTTGTCTTTGAAACACCAAAAAATAAGTACCCCATGGCCAATAGAATTATGCCACTTAAAAACATAAATTCATAGCTAAAATTTGAAAATATATTATCGTAGATATATGCACTTGAAAAAGCTCCTATTGTAATTCCTGCTTCCAATGCAATAAATAGAGTAGCAACAGATCTTCCTACATTCTTACCTTTTGCAACATCTACGACCCATGCAAATATGGATGGTGTGTTAATTCCGGAAGCTAGCCCACAAATAATTGCAGAGATATAAAACAAATCTATCTGCCTAAACATCAAAAGTGAACAAGCTACTAAATATAAAGATGTCCCAATTTTACAGCTTATTAGTCGACCATATTTATCAGAAAATTTTGCTGTAAAAAGCCTCACTAATACCGTTGAAATGGTCATTATTGAAACAAATAAACCTTTGTTATTTATGCCTAATCCGACGGAATAGTCGGGTATCAAGGTAATGATTGTACCAAAAACTGTTACACTAAGAAGCATAACAATTGCTGGATCTTTTGCTCTACTATCCCAAAAATCACTAAGTTTTACATGAAATGATTTGAACGACAATTTTTGTGGATGAGGCAGTGTTTCTTTCATCCAAAAAACAATTGAAATAGATAATACTGAGATAAGACCAGATAATAGAAATAAGTTATTTAATCCTATCACGGAGACAATATTTGTACTTAATGCATTACCAGACATCAAACCTACATTATTCATCACTCCAACTAGTCCCATTGCCTCTCCCCGCCTATCTGATGGTACAATGTCAGCAATATAAGCTACCGTCCCTGTTGGCATAAAGCCAGTACTCATTCCATGAATAAACCGAAGAAATAAAAAACCAAAGACACTACTAAATAATGGGTAAAAAAAAGAAACAACCACACAAACTAACCCACCAAAAATCATAACAGGCCTTCGGCCAATTAAATCTGCCAGTTTACCACTAATTGGACGAGACAGTCCTGCAGATATTGTGAATAAACCTATAGTAAACCCTTTATAATCACCCCCACCTAAAGATGTAATATAATCTGGCAACTCAGGTATGATTATCGTAAAACTAAAGAAAAACAAAAGCGTACTCAAGCATAGAAGCCAAAACTGTATTGTATATCGCTGAAGCATGATGAAATAAAAAAAGGAGTGCTAAACACCCCTTCTAATTTTTTTTAATTGTGTAACTTTATTTCTGTCTATTTTTTAAAAACTCCTCAAGTTCAGGAACTTTATCAAATGACTTACCATTCCAGTAACCCAATAGTTCAACTTTTTGTGGTGACCTAGCAATTAATTGCTTAATCTCTGGTATTGTGTCCTTACTGATTAGAACGTTTGTCGTTTGATAGTTCATCGAATTACTCACTTTGACGTTCACATAATAAGCAGGTCTTTTGGTAACCGGTTTGGTAGGCGGTCTACCCATTTTTCTTTTCTCTTCTGGCTTTTCTTTACTCTTTTTCCCCATGGTATTATATATTATTGGGCTTTCTATTTAAAAACTATCATTTGCTTGCCTAAAAAGTTTTTTATGAAATCATTTCTAGACAAAACGCTACAAACATATCAAAGTTTGCGAATAATTATAAGTTTATATAAAATAATGAAAATAAAAAAATATCAATCATTGTGATACTTCTCTCCCCTAAGGATAGTAAAGGCCCTGTACAACTGCTCTAAAAAAATAGTCCTGACCATATGATGAGGAAAAGTAAGCGATGACAAGCTCCACATTAAATTAGATCGTTGATAGATTTTTTCAGAAAACCCAAATGCCCCCCCGATTATAAAGGTGATGTTTGAATCACGAATTAATCTTTCATTAATTTGATGTGCAAAATCTCGACTGGAATACTTTTTCCCCTTCTCATCTAATAAAATTACAAAATCTTGACTGTTAATATTCTTCAGAATCTGCTCCTCTTCCATTTTTAAACAAACATCTCTAACATCAGAATTTTTAGAAGATGAAACTGCTATATAGTTAAGTCTACAATACTTATTTAGTCGTTTTAGATACTCTTTTTCGCTTTGCTCAAAAAAGAGTGTTTTTGTTTTTCCAACGACTATAAGTTTTAAACCCATTTAAGGAATATCTATATCAATAAGTTCATTATTCTTATCAAAGAAACTATAAGCCAACATTCCATACTTAATATCTGATTTGACATTAACCCATTTCTTATACTTAAAGTACCATTTCATTCGCATAGAAGGTACTCCTTTTAATAAGTATGCTGCAAGATAAGGATTGGTAATAATTGTAATTTGTTTATATGGTGCTGTAGCAAACAAATGATCAAGATGCTTTTCAATATTGTCAACTATCATCACACTGGAAACTATAGAACCTGTTCCAGAGCATGTGGGGCATTTTTCAGCTGTCTTAATTGACATCTCTGGCCTCACCCTTTGTCTAGTAATCTGAATCAAACCAAACTTACTCATAGGCAAAATAGTGTGCTTGGCTTTGTCATCCTCCATTGCATCACGAAGTGTATTGAACAACTGCCTTTTGAAATTTGGAGTTCGTAAATCTATAAAATCAATGACCACAATACCACCCATATCGCGAAGGCGTAATTGTCTTGCTATTTCTTTTGCTGCATCTAGGTTAGTAGCCAAAGCATTCTCTTCTTGATTAGAAGAACGAGCTTGTTTACTTCCACTATTAACATCAATTGAATGCAGTGCTTCAGTATGTTCAATAATCAGATAAGATCCTCCTGGGCAAGACACTGTCTTACCAAATGAACTTTGAATTTGTTTATCTATACTATAATGGCTAAAAATATCTTCTTTACCCGAATAGTACTTTAAAACCTTAACAAGTTTCTTATCAATGTTGGACAAATGAGATTTCATATCCTCGTACAACATTTTTTGATTTACAGTAATATTGGTAAAATCATAGCTAAGTAGATCTCTGAGTATGGTAAAGCTTTTTTGAGCTTCCCCATGAACACGGTCTCTAGGAGAAGCAGAGGGTAACTTCAGAAAGATATCATTCCATTTTTTTTGAAGTTCTAAAATGTCCTGGTGTAAATCTTGTCCACCTTTTTGTTCTGCAGCCGTTCTACAAATTAAACCTAGTTTGGGTGTTTTAAGACTATTTCCTAAATTTTTTAGCCTTTTACGCTCATCAAATGTGCTTACTTTTTTTGAAACATTTACTGTGTCATAAAAAGGAACAAGAATAAAGTACCGCCCAGCAATAGAGATTTCAGTAGTTAATCGAGGGCCTTTGGAAGAGATTGGCTCTTTTGCAATCTGGACAAGAATTTGTTGATTTCGTTTTAAAATCTGGTTGATTTTACCCGTCTTAACTGTTTCAGGCTCTAAATCAAACTGTGATAAATCACCATCTTTTCGTTTGCCATTCATTGAGTCCTTAGTTATCTTTAACCAAGATTTAATATATGGACCTAAATCATGATAGTGTAAAAATGCATCTTTCTCATGGCCAACGTCTACAAAAGCAGCATTTAGACCAGGCATTATTTTCTTTACAGTACCTAAATAAATTTCACCAACCAGAAAGTTTCCAGAATCGGACTTTTCTTGGTGTAATTCAACAAGTTTCTTATCCTTAAGAAGAGCTATTCTTTCTCCTTCACGCCCTACGTCTATAATCATTTCGTAGGTCATATTTCTTAAGAATTAAGTTATTTCTTTTTCTTGTGTCTGTTTTTTCTCAGACGTTTTTTTCGCTTATGTGTAGCTATTTTATGTCTTTTTCTTTTTTTACCGCTTGGCATAATATTTTATAGTTTATTTTCCTATTTGATTTCTTATTTCCTTAAGAGTATTTTCATACTCCTCGTTTTGGGGCTGCAAAGATACTAATTTTTCAAATCTTTTTTCAGCTTTTTCAAGTTGCCCTGATTCAAGCGAAAACAACCCTAGATAGTATATAGCACGTATATTGTTGCTATCCTTTCTAGTTACTGCCAAAAGCTTCATAATACCCTCATTCATAACAAGTGACATATCCCCACTAGACTTCCCTTTTTCAATATTTTTCAACGCTAAATCAATTTCTTCATCGCTACCTAAATCTATATCCTTTGTCATTTCGGTGCTTGACAAATCAACCTTTGAGTTGCCATGAGGATCTGAAACAGTTACCTCTTTTACACTAGTTTTAAAACCAGAAATTGCAAGTATGATAGTAAGTAAAATTCCCAACACAATAATTAAGGTATTGGAAATAGACGAATTATTTTTCAATAGATTTTAAATTTAGCGTACTATCCCTTTTTAACCTTTTCTACAAAAGTTTTTGCTGGCTTAAACTTGGGGATGTTATGAGCAGGAATAGTTATTTGAGTGTTTTTAGAAATATTCCTTGCTACTTTTTTAGCTCTTTTTTGAACCGTAAAACTTCCAAAACCTCTAAAATAAACATTTTCGTTATTAACCAAAGAACCTTTGACTACTTTAAAAAAGCATTCTACCGTTTCTTGAACAATTGCTTTTTCAACTCCTGTTCGTTCTGAAATCTCGTTAATTACTTCTGCTTTGGTCATTTGTGCAAAAATTTAGGTTATTACGCAAAAGTAATTTTTTTTCACAAATATTGGATCAATATCTGTTTTTTTGAAGAAGATTTGAACACAAGCAATTTACTTATCAATTGGTACCAACTGAATAAAAGAGAATTACCTTGGCGTAACACATCTGATCCGTATAAAATATGGCTCTCAGAAATTATTCTTCAACAAACTCGTGTTCAACAAGGTCTACCATATTTTGAGCGATTTACTCATCACTACCCTACAATAAATGATCTGGCAAGTGCAAATGAACAAGATATTTTATTATTATGGCAAGGCTTAGGATACTATTCCAGAGCTCGTAACATGCATCAAACTGCTAAAATTATTGTCGATAAATACCACGGTAATTTTCCAAGCAACTATTCAGAAATAATAGCACTTAAAGGAATAGGAGAATATACTGCAGCAGCAATTGCAAGCTTTGCCTTTGGCTTAGCTTACCCTGTCCTAGATGGAAATGTATACCGAGTGATCAGCAGACTTTTTGGAATTGAAAAGCCCATTGACACCTCACAAGGGAAAAAAGAAGTTACAGAAGCCCTTAATCTTGTATTCAGCCAAGATAATCCAGGCCTTTTTAATCAAGCCATCATGGAATTTGGTGCCACACATTGTACACCAAAAAAACCCAAATGTTCAACTTGCATATTTAATAGCAAATGTGAAGCTAATAGAATAAATAAAGTTGAGAGTATACCATTAAAAAAAGGGAAGACTAAAGTTCTCAAAATCAAACATACTTATCTATGCTTAATTTTCAAAAAAAACACCTTCATACAGCAAAGGACTGAAGGTATTTGGAAAAATCTATATCAATTCCCATTGATTGAAAAATATATCGGCCCAAATGAAATTGCTAAATTTTTAGATAACTTCCTAGAGAATACCTCCAACTTCAAAATATTGGATAAATATGAATCAAAACACATATTATCCCATCGTAAAATTGACGCAATTTTTTACACAATATACGTGGACACACAGCCCGTTTTTTCAAAAAACAATATATTTGAAATACCATTGACAGAGATGAGTACTAAGTACCCTACAAGTATTTTAACACAGAATTATTTAAAAAATATAACCCATGATCAATAAAGTAACATTAATCGGACACCTTGGCAAAGATCCTGAAGTTAAATACCTAGATAAAGATAGAGTTGTTGCCAACCTTACATTAGCAACTAACGAACGATACAATGACAGAAACGGAAACAGAGTTGAAACCACAGAATGGCACAATCTTGAAATGTGGGATGGATTAGCTAAAGTAGCTGAAAAATACCTCAAAAAAGGATCTTTAGTATATGTAGAAGGTAAACTAAAAACCGAAGAGTGGGAAAAAGATGGCATTAAAAGATATACAACACGTATAAGAGTTACAACCATGAATATGATGGACAAGGCTAGTGGAAGTTCAAATGAAACTGGCTCAGCTCCAACAAGACCTCAAGAATCCAGTCAGTCAATTGCTAAACAGAATGAAGATGCCGTAGATACTATCATCGATAGCGGAGATGACGACTTACCATTTTAATCCAAAATCACACCATTGAAAAGCGACCCCGATCCTTATCAACACTTTGAATCACTGCTTCAATCCTTGTTCACAGCAGAAATTAATTTATCCATTACTTCTTTGTTAATTGGTTTATTAATCATTCTACTTTTTCTAGTAATATCAGCTCTTTTTTCTTGTTCAGAAAATGCTTTTTTTAGTCTCAGCCCTGAAAATCTGGCCGAGCTAAACGATGAGGATTCTCCTGAAAGTCATACTGCATTAAATCTAATTAATGACCCAGACCGCCATACTGCAACCCGCAGGCTATTAGCTACCATACTGTTAATGAATAATCTAGTAAATATATTTATAGTGATATATTCTAGTTACTTATTTAGTAATTTGTTCCAGTTCGAATCTATTCAAACACAATTTGGATTTATTAACCTAAATTTTTTATTCCAAGTAGTATTTATCACCTTTTTGATTGTATTGTTCGGTGAAATTATTCCAAAAATATATGCCACTCAAAACAATTTAAGAATCGTTCGTTTAATGTCCAAACCATTAAATGTTTGCTACATTGTTTTCAAACCACTTATCATCCTTTTAGTCAAGAGCTCATCAATATTTGATCGTTATCTGAAGAGCAGACAACACAATATTTCTGTTGAAGAAATCAGCCAAGCTATTGATATCGCTGATAAAAATAAAGAGATTGAAGAGAAACACATTCTTAAAGGCCTAATAAGTTTTGGCAATACTAGTGTCAAACAAATTATGAAACCTCGAACGGAAGTTAATTGTCTAGAAATGCAAACTCCATCTAATGAGCTATTAAACACGGCAATTAAATGGACTTATAGCCGTATCCCAATCTATGAAGAGAACTTTGATCAAGTCAAGGGGATCCTTTACATTAAAGATTTGCTACCTCATATTCATGAACAAAAAGAATTTGATTGGCATCATCTTATTCGTCCTACACTATTTGTCCCTGAACACAAGAAAATTGATGACCTTTTGGAGGAATTCCAAGAAAAGAGAGTTCATATGGCCATAGTTGTTGATGAATATGGAGGCACTAGCGGGATTGTTACTATGGAAGATATCTTAGAAGAAGTTTTTGGAGAAATCAAAGATGAATTTGATGAAGAGGATCTTGCATTTTCAAAATTAGACAATGATACATTTGTATTTGAAGGAATAACTGCTCTTCATGACATCATAAAAATTTTAGACCTTCCTCTTGATTATTTTGAAAGAGTTAAAGAAGATGCCGATACTATTGGTGGATTAATTTTAGAAATTCATAAGAAAATTCCATCCATTGGCGATACCATAAATTTTCAAGAAATGGTTTTCACCATTGAAAGTGCGGATAATCGAAAGATTAAAAGAGTTAAACTAAAAATCACAAGAGATATTGGCAAGGATAATGCATAAACTTTCATTCTTTATAGGTCTTTTGTTTTTAATTGGCTGTTCAAATTACACCCCAAAGCCAAAAGCATATCCTAAAATAAACTATCCAGAATCTGGTATTACCCTCGCCAACACTGCTTGTCCATTTTCGATTTATATACCAAAATATAGCACATTAACTCCTTATCCCTCTGAAAATAGAAACTGTTGGTATAATGTCAATTTCAGTCAGTTCGACGCTACTCTTCATCTAAGCTATATCCCTATTCAAGGTCAGCATGACTTAGATAGCCTGACTGAAGACGCCTATAGATTGGTTTTTAAGCCTCATTTGCAAAGAGCAGAAGAAATTGTAGAACGAGAAATTAGCGATACTGCTAAAGGACTATATGGCATGATATACGATCTTCAAGGAAAAACAGCTACACCTTTTAATTTCTTTGTTTCAGATGGTCAAAATCATTTTTTAAGAGGGTCATTCTACTTTAATTCTAGAACAAATAGAGATAGTATTCTACCTATTTATAATTTCATTAATAAGGATATTCTTAAAAGCATTCAAAGCATCAACTTTTATTAAGTAAACTTATTTTACTCTCAAGGTTCTTCCGATTCTTAGCACTGTAGTTCTTCGAATACCATTCATCCTGCAAATCGTATTCACTGATGTTCCATATTTTAGAGATAAACCATACAAGGTATCTCCTGAACGAATTCGATGGTAACGTTTAGCATATGCAGGGTATACCTGATTCCTTGGATTCCCATTTTTGATATAAGGAAACCAAGTGTGATTCACAAAAATCTGTGAATCTTTAAGCTGAAAAGTATTGAAATCAATAATTCTTGCAGGATCAAAAGCTTGACCCATCAGACGAACTTCAAAATGTAAATGAGAGCCTGTACTTCTTCCAGTGCTTCCTCCGTAACCAATAATATCCCCAGCCCTAACTGATTGATTAACCCTAACTAGTGCTTTTGATAAATGAGCATACAACGTTTCCACTCCGTTGTAATGTCTAATCATAACATAATTACCAAACCCACCCCTATTGTATCTTTGAATCCTCACCACTCCGTCAAATGCGGAGTAAACAGGATCTCCAATTTCTAGATCTATATCAATTCCTTTGTGCCAACGGCTTCTTCTCCAACCATATTTACTTGTCACTCTGCCCTCAAATGGATGAACATAACCACAACTAGAGTCTATCAAATCTATATGGTATCCCAATTTCATTTGTTCATGATCATATTTTGGAAGATCAACATTACTGTGATCCCAACTTCGACCATAGATAGACTGAGCAGGTGCTAAATCTACTGATGAATAAGCTAATGGCAGTGAGTCTAATTTTGAAGTATCTTGTTGAGAAAGTACCGTAAAGAATGAAAAACAGAACCCTAAAACTAGGCTATACTTCAAGTATCGATCTAACTTTTTTCTCATCTTTAGTTAATTGGTTTACTAATGAAGTTACATTTTCAAACTTCATCTCTTCCCTAATTCGAGAACAAAATGAGATTAAAATCTTATGGTGATAAATATTCTTATTAAAATTAAGAATATGAACTTCCATGCTCCACTTCTTGTCTTCAAATGTAGGATTGTAACCAATATTTAACATTCCTGCATATTTTATTTTGTCAACATATACCCACACTGCATAGACACCATTTTGAGGTATCAACTTATAACTACTGCTAACCCTAACATTTGCAGTGGGATAACCTATAGCTGTACCCCGTTGAAGCCCCTCTTCTACCATACCAGAAATGGTATATAAATCACCTAAATAATCCTTAGCTAGATGAACATCTCCCTCCAGAAGAGCTTTTCTAATTTTGGTACTACTTACAATGCTGTCATCAATATCTTGAGGTGGAATTTCCTCTAAATCAAAATTATAGGTTTCTGCAAATCGTGACATTTCCTGTAATCCTCCCTCTCTATTTCTTCCAAAACGGTGGTCATACCCAATGATTAATTTTGAAATGTGCAACTGCTCAACTAATATATCTCTCACAAAATCTGAAGCTCTCAACCTACTCAATTCTTTTGTAAAGGGTATGATGATTAAATAATTAATCCCAAGTGCTGAGACTAAATCTACTTTTTCCTCTATAGTTGTTAATAGTTTTAACTCATTATCATCTGGATAAAGCACCAAACGTGGATGAGGATAAAAAGTAAGCAACACACTTACTCCATCTATTTTTCTTGCCTCCGAAACTACATGTCTTAATATTTTTCGATGTCCAAAATGTACTCCATCAAATGTTCCTTGTGTAAGAACAACTGGTTTTTGAGGGTCAAATTCTTCAATGTCGTATACTACTTTCATGAGGTAAGTTGTCTTGCAAATTTGAAAAAATCTTCAGTATCTCGAATATCTGATATTTGAACGGCATCACTTAAGGGATAATCTCC
>JAQWZS010000014.1 GCA_029253325.1 Bacteroidia bacterium | reverse complement strand
TACTCTTTCATAATTTCAGCTAAGACATTTAAATTCTCAAAAGACTCAGACTTGATAATGTCTTTTCCACTTTCAAAGAATATTCCTTTGGCAGCGAGTCTTATTTTCTCTTTGATATCTTCCTTAATTTCAGGGCAACCTTTATTCTCCACTATTCCTGGAGTAGCTGGACAAACATCAACGTGATCGTAAATACCGTCGCCATCTGAATCTGGACATCCTTGTCCTTCTGCAGTTCCTGCCTTGAGTGGACACTTATCTTCAGAATCAACAATACCATCACCATCTGAATCTGGACATCCGTTGAATGCAGCTAAACCTGAAACTTTAGGACACTTATCTTCAGAATCAACAATACCGTCACCATCTGAATCTGGACATCCGTTAAATTCAGGTAATCCAGGTACATCAGGACACTTATCATCTTCATTTATCACGCCATCTTTGTCGTCATCCATTGGACACCCAACTGTATCGACAGCATAATTGATTGGTGTATTAGGACAGATATCAAAATCATCACTAATTCCGTCATCATCCTCATCTTTAATTCTATATGAGCTTCCCCCATCTCCACCAAAGTTAAATACCAACCCAAAAGAGTGATATGCATAAATGTCATGTAGTGGTTTGTTGCCTTCTTGAGCACTATTCAAACGTGCACCAGAAACCACGTATGGACTTGCATCGTAATTATCATCAAACGAGTAATTGAACTGCTCACTAATTACTAAGTCAATACCATCAGACACTCTCACTTTTAGTCCTAGACCAGCATTCCAGTGAGAAGCAATCCAAGATCTATCTAAACGGTAACCTTCATATTTAGGGCTCAATGTTTCAGGTGTGAATTTTGAAACAGACGACATAGCACCCCATCCAGCTCTAATAAAAGGCTTGAATCTTGCATCTTCATCAAGGATATAACCATTGTTAAATTTATAGGTTAACCCAATCATTCCCTCGGTTACTCGTGATCTAAATCCAACCCTAGTGTAATCTGCTCTCTCAACGTCATATATGGTCTTATAAAAACCGATATCCCCACCACTACCATAAATATTAACATCAAAGGATGAGTTGATATACATACCAAAAGCTCCACCAATACCCTGATAATCAGGACTATTTTTAAAGTATAATGACGAACCTAAATCACCATGATACTCGCGAAGACCACCATTTACCTCAAACCCAAATTTCTTGTATGACGTCTGAGCATTAACAAAGAATGATGAAAATATTAATAGGAAGAGACTTGATTTGAGTAGGTTTTTATTCATAATTTTAAACTTTTTAAGTAAGCAATATTACATTATTATGACTAAACTTCAAAAATAATTTTACTAATTCACCCGCGAATTTTTGTACCTTCAGAACAATTTTGACAAATATCTATATTGCTTCTGCTTTTTAAAATTAACCTTCTAAACCGATTATACTCGTCTCCTTTCCAAATTGATTTGAACGATTGTTTAACAAGACCTCCCAATTGATAAGTCCCATCTTTATCAAAACAACATGGAACTATTTTTCCATCCCAAGTAACAACACAGGCGTGCCACATCCTCCAACAATGACTCAACAAACCATTTTTTATTTTGTAGGACAAGCCTTTTTTTATGTATCTCGAATACTTCGGGTTTTGTGGTAATAAATCGCTCCCTGATTCAAAGTTATATATCTGAGCAGTTTTTATGGCTAGATGATCTACCCCTAGTTCTTTGGCCATTTCTTTGATATCATCAACTTCACTTTCATTGTGCCTAAAAACAATGAATTGCCATATGATAAATGGTGTATTTGATTTTAATTGTCTCTTCCATTCAACCATATTTTTTGTTCCTTCAACTACCTTTTTAAAATCCCCACCTATCCGATATTTGGAATAACTTTCTTGATTCGTTCCATCAATGGAGATAACTAGACGATTCAGTCCACTTTCAACAGTCTTTTGGCAATTTTTATCGTTAAAATAATGCCCATTACTTGAAGTTGCAGTATAAATATTTCGTTCAGTTGCATAACTTACCATTGAAAGAAAATCTTTATTTAAATAAGGTTCTCCTTGAAAGTAATACGTAATATAGGTCAGTTCCTTGTGGAGCTGATCAATGATTGATTTGTTAAGCTCTGGTTCGAGCATTCCTATGGGTCTACTAAACGATCGTAGACCGCTCGGACATTCTGGGCATCTCAAGTTACAACTAGTTGTTGGCTCAATTGAAATCGCAACAGGATAGCCTGAGTGATAATTTTTTTTTAGCCGCTTACTGACGTGATAACTTACGAAAATTTTAAAAGCGTTAATCAAACGCAATGGAGTTAAGGTTTTCAGGTAAAGTAACCCATCGGTTAGAATAGCTCTTCTAGACATTAAATAAGATGAATCCTTTTTTTGATGAAATACAAGCCACTTATGAGTGTGAAAACGAGAAAACTGAAGTTTAATACCCAACCCGATAAACTGAACCCTGTAAAATAAAAACTACCCACCAAAGCAAATAAGCTACCACCTAGAAATAAATGTAACCCTATTTTTTTCTTCTGTCTTAAGAAAACACTTCCAAAAAGAGCAACGATGCAGCCTATTATTCGAGTCAAACTGAGTTTTTTATACCGTCTTTCAATGAGATTATACTCTAAATCAGAGATAAACTGATCAAATGTTCCGTCCAAAGTTGGATTATCTGACTTTTCTTTTTGAAATTCTAATGACTCAAGTAGACTATCTCTTAAAAAATTAACACTCTCCGGGTGACGATAAGATTCAATATTACTAGCTATAATGAACGATAATATCAGTGTCACTATAAACCCAATTATTGAATATGATTTGGTCAAACCCATTTGTGAGCAAAGCTAACAAAATTCGACCTGTATAAAATAAGTTATTTAGCAGACCTTAATCTTCTCACAAAAGCATTTAGTGGGTATACTGATAATAGGATGAATGTTACAACCATTAAAGGTTGATATCTCCTATTTCCTCCATTATTGTCTTTAAAAATAAATGGTAATATGTTTTCCTTATTCTCTGATTCGTTCACGACTGATTTAATCTTACCTGACTCAACGTAGTCTGTATATTTTCGAATATCCCAAATTGCTAACGATGCAATAGAATTCAATTCTTCCATTCTTCGTTTCTTGAGTGCTTCCAAATATTCCACTCCCATATCACAAGACAAGTCTCCCTTTGCAGGATGCCTAATGACATATCGAGCTTGATAATGCTCTTTGTTTGGAGTTTCTATAAAAAATAAATCCTCTGGAAAGTTTTTTAACGAATATCGTACATGCAGTCTTGTAAAATAAGTCTGGGAACTTGTGTTTTCATACCATGGCACCCCCGCCATTATAAATTCTTTTTGCTTAGGGGGATTTCCTACACAAGGATCACATTTCATGCCTCTCCATGAGGGAGTTACATTCCATGCATACTCCAAAAAAACTACATCTTTACCTTCTTTTTTGTATTTTTTCTTAAACAAATCCTTATAAAACGGTCCAAATTTTGGTTTAATGAATGTAGGAATATTGTTTCCTGTAGGCATTTTAACCGTTCTATAATTCGAACATTCCACCCTGCCTTTTTTAGAAAAAGCATATACAATCATATCTTGCTCTCCCACAGAATTTGCCATTCCCAAACGTATAGGTAGCATAAACTTGTCTGTTTTTACTTTTATCTGCAGTGGTCTCAAAAACCCATCATTTGCCTCAGAATTATACTTGTCCAAATCTACTTTTACCACAAAAAACTTCAAACCACTCTTGATATAAGGCTCCAATACTTTTTCTGCTTTTGCAGGTATTTTATAGTCATTTTCGAGGAGCCAATTTTTAAGTCCAGACGACTTCTTGGCACTCAATATCAGTATCTCATACTCCTCCACATTATATTTCGCTTCTATTTTTACTTGATGCTTTTTCGCTTCTTTTTCTATAATGGAGCTTAACGTAGCAGATGGTGTATGAATTTCTCTGGTATCAAGTGTATAATCTATCATGCATGGATTGTCATCATAATACTCCACCAATCGAGGAGCAGAATATGCATCGAGTTTAGAGAAAATCGATCGATCTGCAATCTGGATGTCTTTTCGAGAAATAACATTGGGTATTGGTACCACCATTGCAAAATCTTTTACATCACCTTCAAAATCATTACTCATCGTAATAAAAGTCTGATCTCCGTCTCGGACCAAAATCACTTCAGATTTGTGATTGTATAACTCTGTTCCTGCTTTGGCTACATAAAAACCGCAAAACGCTTTGGCTAACTGACCTATCGAGCAAATAGCCATCATTGATAAAATTATTTTTTTCATATTCTTTTATTTTAATTATTAAGTAATTATCTATTCAGTGTATTCCATTCGTATTTTTTTTGTTGAAAAAATTGATCAAACAAGGGGGTAAAAGGACTAATAAAAAAGAGAATCCAAATAGCCGCTGTTTGTATGTAAAAAAAGCTTGATGCTATAAAAAGAGTAATTGCCAAACCTATAGACCAAATTATTCGTGCCTTAGCATGGTTGGGTATTGTCATAGGGTCCGTAATCATAAAAAAGGCAAACAATAGCAAGGTGCCGTTACTCATCTGATGCCACCAAACCTCTGGCTCCCATCCAAGATAAACCACACTTCTAAAAAATAACAATAATCCAAATGTTAAAAAAAAAGCTACTGTCGTGTC
This sequence comes from Bacteroidia bacterium, assembly GCA_029253325.1. GTDB lineage: Bacteria > Bacteroidota > Bacteroidia > NS11-12g > UBA9320 > UBA9320. Next base: position 1,498 of record JAQWZS010000014.1, on the reverse strand, counting down.
TAATCTACTCACTTTTAAAAGCATCATCAAACCTGCAGCACCAATAAAAAACCACAAAAGCATGCTGCTCCTCCATTGACCCGGACTTATCCATGCTTGATTAGTCAGTAATATAAACTATAATACCAATATTTGCTGGATTAAAAATATGCTTACCACGCAACCTTAAAATATATTTGGATGAAATTGCTACAAAGGCTCCCAAAGACGCTACCCACAACTCTCCTGTTTTTAGTAATAAGCATAATCCCAATGCAGTGATAATTCCGCTTTTTATTGAAGCATAATTTTTAGTTGTAAAAAATGCAAATGATACTTGAGTAATTATAGCTATAGCAATGAATACTGAGTATGTCAAGACATTAGCATCCCAATCTAGATAGCTAATACCGAACAATAAAAAAGATCCCAAAAAAATTATTTGAAAGTACCTCGGGTCATTTATTTCATGTTTTAATACTCTAATCAAAGTTTTCATAAGAAATCTATTTAGTGTTAATACCTCTTATGGTTTATAAGGTGAGCAACTTTTATGCCATTTTAATTTTCCAGCAGTAATTAAAATGGTCACTGACCATTCCAATAGCCTCCATATATGCCATACATGTAATGCTGCCAATGAATTTAAAACCACGCTTTTTGAGATCTAGAGCCATTGCATCACTTTGAGGTATCTTTGGCTTTACGTCATCCCATGTAGCAATTTTTATTACTAATGTTTTATAGTTTGTGAATTGCCAGATGTACTTATCAAATGACCCATATTCTTTTTGAATTTCTAAAAATTTTTGGGCATTATTTATAGCTGCTAAAATCTTTGCTTTATGTCTTATAATTCCTTGATTTTTGAAAAGTCTATCAACTTTAAAAGCATTGTATCTTGCAATTTTGTATGCCTCAAATTGATCAAAAGCTAATCTAAAATTTTCTCTTTTTTTTAAAATAGTATGCCAACTCAAGCCTGCTTGAAACGTCTCAAGAAATAAATACTCGAATAATAAATTGTCATCATGACAAGGCACTCCCCACTCTTCATCATGATACTTTACATACAGCTCATCTTTTAAGCACCATTCGCATCTTTTTTTGTTGTCTGAGAGTTTAAATTTTTTCATAAGAAAACGCCACTAAAACGTCAAAACTGAAAATAAATAAAAGGCTGTATTTCAGCAGATTTTGCTTGGTATATAATAAAAATCAAAAAGCTAATCCCTACGACTTGCAAATAAATAGGCATATTAGAGAAAAAATTCTTTGAGCTCTCCTTAAATCTGTACGGTAATAAATGAATGAAAAAGCCAAACACTATGAGAGACATTGGCTTCCAGTAACCTTCAATACGATTAGTTATTCCGCTTACATCAAAATCAAAAAATATTTTATGAATCATAGTATCAACCGTTTTTATATCAATGGCACGAAAATACATCCAACAAAATGCTACAAAATGAAAAGTAATTAGCATTGATAAAAAACTCCAAAGGAAATTCTTTCTTAC
>JAQWZS010000008.1 GCA_029253325.1 Bacteroidia bacterium | reverse complement strand
CTAAACTTACGTGCAATCTTTGTTTTGGGTCCTCTATATCTTGCCATTATCTTTCTCTTTTTTCTAAATTCAAAATCAAATTAAACTCTTCTTCTTTTAGGCGGTCTGCATCCATTGTGAGGAAGTGGTGTAACGTCTCTAATAGCAGAAACTTCCAAACCAGCTTGACTTAACGTACGAATAGCTGATTCTCTACCCGCACCAGGTCCTTTAACAAGTACTTCTACTTTTTTGAGACCAAGGTCAACGGCTACTTTAGCACAATCTTGTGCAGCTACTTGAGCAGCATATGGGGTATTTTTCTTGGAACCTCTAAAGCCCATTTTACCAGCACTACTCCAAGAAATTACTTGTCCTTGACTATTTGTAATAGATACTATGATATTATTGAATGTAGATTTCACATAAGCAAAACCATTAGATTCAATACTAACCTTTCTCTTCTTAACTGTTTTTTTACCTGACATTATCTAATTATTTCGGTGCTTTTTTCTTATTAGCCATTGTTTTCTTTTTACCCTTACGAGTTCTCGCGTTATTTTTAGTACGCTGCCCTCTTAAAGGAAGACCTTTACGATGTCTTAAACCTCTGTAACATCCAATATCCATTAAACGTTTGATGTTCATTTGAACCTCAGATCGAAGCTCTCCTTCTACTTTGAAACCTTTACCTATAACATCACGAATACCGGAGATATCATTATCAGTCCATTCTTCGACTTTTTTATCTTCACTTACTTTCGCTTGTTCAAGTATATAGGATGCTCTACTGCTACCTATACCATGGATGTAGGTTAGTCCTACTACTCCTCTTTTACCTTTAGGTAAATCTATTCCTGCAATACGTGCCATTTTTTAACCTTGTCTTTGCTTAAATCTTGGATTTTTCTTATTAATGACGTAAACACGTCCTTTTCTTCTAACGATTTTACAATCACTAGATCTTTTCTTTACTGATGTTCTAACTTTCATATTGTTATTTATATCTGTAGCTAATTCTACCCCTCGTTAAATCATAAGGAGACATCTCAACTTGCACTTTATCACCTGGCAGAATTCGGATGTAATACATCCTCATTTTACCACTGATGGTGGCCACAATTTCATGACCATTTTGTAATTTGACTCTAAACATTGCGTTGGGCAATGCTTCTGTAATTACGCCATCTTGTTTAATTGCTTGTTGTTTTGCCATTTTTAAAGGGCTGCAAATTTAATTTTTTTTATTTTCTTATACAAACTATCCTGTCATTGCTCCGCCAGCAGATGTTCTACCTTTTATTCTGCCAGTTTTCATCAACCCATCATAATGTCTCATGATAAGATACTGTTCAACTTGCTGAAGTGTGTCTAGTACTACACCTACCATAATTAATAATGATGTACCTCCATAAAATTGTGCAAATTGATCATTCACACCTGCACGAATAGCAAAAAATGGAAATATGGCAACAAATCCAAGGAAAACAGAACCAGGCAAAGTAATGCGTGACATTACAGAACCAATGAAATTTGCTGTTTTTCTTCCAGGTTTCACTCCCGGTATAAATCCACCATTCCTCTTTAAGTCATCAGCTATCTGATTTGGGTTTATCGTGATGGCTGTATAAAAATATGTAAATAGTACAATTAGTACAAAAGTTAATATGTTGTAACCAATCTCGTCTGGTCTAGATAACGAATTTAGGAATGCCGAATCTTCTAATCCAGGGATACGAGCAGCTGATCCTGGCAGGAACATTAATGCTTGTGCAAAAATGATTGGCATTACACCCGCAGCATTTACTTTCAATGGAAGATATTGTCTAACACCACCCGTTTGTCTGTTACCAACAATGCGTTTAGCATATTGAACAGGAATTCTTCGAGTTGCTTGGACTAATGCAATCACTGCAAGAATTACTACCACCCATATGACGAGCTCTACTATTAGAAGCATTACTTGACTACCTCCAAATCGATCAATTATCTCAGCTAATAGTGTCGACGGTAGACGTGCAATAATACCAACCATAATAATGATAGAAATACCATTACCAACACCACGATCCGTAATTCTCTCACCCAACCACATTGTAAACATGGTACCTGCAACTAAAACAAGTACACCAATGATTAAAAAAGTCGTCCAACCAAGTGCATCAGAGGTTTCAGACATTAATGCTAATGGTTTACCTGACCCTGAAGTTGATTTCAAATTAATCAAATAAGCCATACCCTGAACAGCAGTAATTGCTATTGTAAGATATCTAGTAATTGCGTTTATTTTTCTTCTTCCGTCCTCACCCTCTTTTTGCATTTTCTGAAAAGTTGGTACAGCTACTGTAAGCAGTTGAATAACAATAGAAGCTGAGATGTAAGGCATAATACCTAGAGCGAATATAGAAACTCGATCAAAGGCTCCACCAGAAAATGTATTAACAAGACCTAAAAAACCTCCAGACTCTTTATTTCCGTAAAAATTTGGATCGCTTAGTATAAGCGGATCAACACCAGGAATCACTATGAATGTCCCAATTCTATATACGACTAACAATAATAGAAGATTGATAAGACGAGTTCTTAAATCTTCAATAGAGAATATATTTTTTAATGTACTTATTAACTTTTTCATAAATCTTAAATGACCTCCGCTGTTCCTCCTGCTTTTTCAATTGCCGCTTTAGCTGTTAAAGTGAATGCATTCACTTTAACGTCAACTTTGCTAGTTAATTCACCTCTACCAAGTATTTTGACAATTTCTGTTTTTTTGATAACGTTTGCTTCAATCAAGGATGAAGTTGTTACTTCTTTAGCTTTTGTTTTGTCAACAAAATCTTGAAGTCTATCCAAATTGATTCCAACATATTCTATGCGAGTAGGGTTTTTAAATCCAAACTTTGGTATTCTACGTTGAAGTGGCATCTGACCACCTTCAAACCCAACAGATCTACTGTAGCCTGTTCTTGATTGAGCTCCTTTATGACCTTTAGTTGAGGTTCCTCCTCTTCCAGATCCTTGCCCTCTAGCTATTCTTTTTCCTTTTTTGACCGAGCCTTTAGCTGGTTTCAAACTATGTAAATTCATAACTATGCTTTTTCTATTTTTAATAAATGCTCCACCTTACGAATCATTCCTGATACAGCAGGTGATTCTTCTATAACTCTAGCTTTATTTAACTTCTTTAAACCCAAAGCAATTAATGTACGCTTTTGGTCTTCAGGTCTCCTAATTGAGCTTTTAATTTGTGTTATCTTTACCTTTCCCATCGTATTATCCGTTAAACACTTTATTTAAATTAGTTCCTCGTTGTTCAGCAACAGTGTAGGCATCTCTTAACTTTGATAATGCATCAATTGTAGCTTTTACCACATTGTGTGGATTAGATGAACCTTTTGATTTTGCTAAAACATCATGAATACCAGCACTTTCAAATACTGCACGCATTGCACCACCTGCAATTACACCAGTACCATTAGAAGCAGGCTTCATAAATACTCTTCCTCCAGAATATTTACCATATTGCTCGTGAGGAATTGTGTTATTCCTTAAAGGTACCTTAATTAGGTTCTTTTTAGCATCTTCAATCCCTTTTTGAATAGCATCAATTACTTCACCAGCTTTTCCAAGCCCGTGACCAACGATTCCGTTACCATCTCCAACAACAACAATTGCGTTGAAGCTAAATGTTCTACCACCTTTAGTAACTTTAGCTACTCGATTAATATTTACCACAGTCTCTTTTAATTCGAGATCTGTTGTTCTTAC
>JAQWZS010000229.1 GCA_029253325.1 Bacteroidia bacterium | reverse complement strand
TCAAAACACCCCTCTCAAGAAAAGATATTTGTGGGTTTTCTATTTCGTCTTTACATCCTAAAGCCAATAGAAAACCTAATAGTATGACAATTATCTTACGCAAATCTTTTGAGTATATGATTTACCTTGATGAGTTATGTGTAAGAAATAAGTTCCTATGGATGAAATATTAACTGCATCTTGATTTCTTGAAAAGTTAATTTCTCTTCCCTGTATGTCCACTACTGAAATTTTGGATAGCACTGGAGCATCAATATGAATTGGCTCGTTTTGATAAACAAGAGTAGGGTAAACGTTTATGCCCTGCAACGCAAGTCTTTGAGTATTTAATAATTCACCATTCACTACGGCCACAGCATCCAAGTCAAAACCACAACTTTCATAAGGACTAGGAAAAGGGTCGTTAATCATTCGGCCTTTAATATCTCGTGTTCCAAAACTATCATTCACACTTCCTACCACATCAATCAATTGGATATAATTAATGGTATCAAAACCCAATTCATCAATATCAAAAAGAGTACCATAAGGAGCTTGATGTTTACCTGCAAAATTGTGAAGTTGATAAGGATTGGTATAGCTAAAATTATTGGTTTGATAACTAGTGTCGGTCAAACTTTCATTTGGAAAACGTTTGAATTCTTTTCCATCCTTACTTACTTCTACATGAGCAAGCTCAAGATAATAAGAAAACCCAACCTGAAAACCATTCTCAAAAGTGGCAAAGTCATAACCTTCACGATTTATAATGGGTTGGTCAAAAGAGAGAATAATAGAACCTCCGTCACCAAGACTAACAACATCTCCATCATAAGATCCAAGAGCACTAGCTTCGGTTCCCACTGAAGCTAATCCCAAGGCTTTATCATTAATTTGAATAGGTCCACGAACTAGTTGAGCTCCTGTAGCCCAACCAATAATGGAAGAATTGTCTTTAAAAATGGATTTACTTCCTAACTCTCCACCTGGCCCATCAAACTGAGCATAAGTTAGTATTTGTATAAATATGAATAGTAAAGCCCCTATTCTCATTGTTTTATGAATTTTGAAATAATTGATCCATTACTTGTGTATACTTTGGCAAAATAAATACCAGGCACAAAGCTAGAAACATCAAATGAATAATTGCTAGATAATATTCTTTGATTAGAATTTGCAACTACTCTCCCATCCATTGCAATCAATTCAACCGATTGAATAGGAGCTTCTGAATGAATGTTTAAAATGTTGTTGACAGGATTTGGGTATACATTCAAATGAGCAATCATTTGATCATTAATTGAATTAGTCAAATCTTGTGCTAGCGATAAACAAAAATAAGCAGGTGTGTTCATACCATATTGTCCAACATCCGAAGATTGTAATTCAAAATCTACACGATCACAGGATACAATTTCTGCTATTTCCCAATCTTTTAAAATATAATCCTGCGTATTGTCTTCAAAGCGGAAATCTGCTAAATAAATTGTATCTGTATTCAATATCTCATTCGATGCGGATACACTTTTAACCAGCAATCTAAAATAATCAGGATCATCTCCACTTTCTCCACCGAATTTTTTGCCAAAAGTACTTCCCTCTCTCATGTCCAATGCAGCATAGGTAGTATTCGTGATGTAGAATCGTACAGGAGCAGGTAGCCGAACTAGTCCAAATATTCCCTCATCTGCATCCTTGAAATATGGTGATCGTATTGAATTCTTTTGCCCATTATTCACAAAATGAACAGACTCAAAATTCCAGCCAGACTCAGGTGTGCTTGACATGGGTCTTTTAACAGAAGAATACTGATTTGTATATCCTGCTGTCATTGTATCATACTTTGAGCTAACACTCCAACCAGACCAACTGTCCCAATTTTTATTGTACTCATTAGGAAAAAAAATGTGACTAACCATAAATCCTCCAGCAGCATCACTCCCATTATAAAAAGTATCCTCTTCAAACACGATAGACTCAGGCATCACCTCTGCACTACTGATGGCATTAAAATCGTCCATACATAAATATTTTGGTGTGTTGATACCAAATTCACCCATATCTGAGCTTTCATATTTTACAGCAATACTATCAATTTTGATATCAAGCTCAGAATCATTATTGAAGTCTAAGTAAAACCAATCATCCAAAACATAATCTTTTGCATTATCCTCAAACCTAAAATCTGCAAGATATAACTCACAAGAATCTACCAAATTATCAGCTAGATATGAATAAAATTTTACCCGAAAATAATCAGGATCATTACCATTTTCACCACCAAATTTCTTGGTGAATCCACTTCCATTTTTCATATCTAAATACGCATAGGTATTATTTGTAAAATAAGCCCCAGACACATCAGTAGGCAAATCCATTTTAATATAGGTATTTCCATAACTAACCATATAATTATCAGTGTAACTAACCCCATGACCTGCAATAGCACTGTATTGATTGGTATATCCAGGTGTAAGTGTATCGGTCATATTACTCAAGGCCCATCCTGACCAACTTCCCCATTGAGGGTTGTATGAATTTGTCCAATTTCTTCCATAATGAAGAAACCCTCCGCTTAATTCAGAACCATTATCAAACGTATCAGACTTGGTTAATGGCATGTTATCAAATGTCGAATAGACTCGGCTATGATTGAATTGTCCGTAGCTATTAAGGAATAAGAATAGACTAAAAATGTAGGTGATTTTTCTTTTCATAATTGTGTTTTAATTTTATAGTTAAGTGTTAATTTTATAATTCTTCCCGGCAAAGGGGTTCTAGGTTGTGTATAATATGGCGAATTCATAATATTGGTTATTGAGCAACCCAGTCTAATTTTTGAATAGCTGTAATATCCTCCAACATCAATCAAATAATATGGATCAATAAAAGAGGAATTGTCACTCGTCACAAAGTTTTTTCCAACATATTGAACATTGCTAAAAAGCCCATAGTTTTCATTCACTATACTTAAAGTTAAATTGCTCGTATATCTGGGAGTAAAAATGAGTTGTTTGTTATGTCTAGGGTCATTTGTATCGTCAAACTGATAAACTGATCTTACATAATGCACATTCGATCGAACAATCAATTTATGACCATTTAAAGGGTATGAGTAAGAAGCATTCAAAACAGCTCCACCTACACTCACTTTACTAATGTTTTCAGGAGATATTTCTGGGAAACCACCCCACTGTATCCAGTTTTGATAAAAACCAATATGAGGGTTTAATTGGATTCCAAATTGCTTAGTAGAACGTGCAAAACCAATGTCTAACTTATACCCATCTTCGGGCTTCAATGACCTATTACCCAAAGCCTCCCCTGGTTGATACCAATACAATTCATTAAGGACAGGAAGACGATAGACCTTTTGCAAGCTTCCTTTTATCGTGTAAAGATTATTCCATCGAATATTTCCAGAAAGTCGTGCATTCATTGCCCAATCAGCATTCCAATTGACAAACCCTTGAACAAGCTTTATACTTCCTTTATTAAAGGCATGAGTCAATTCGTACGAACCTATCCAACGATTCCAAGTAACATTATTTACCAAAGCATCCGAATAATAATATGCTTGTTGATTTTGGACATTCATCAAAAGATGGGTTGTATTCGAAAGTTGTCTTGTTAGCCCAATATTCGTATTCACATTAGTTACATGACTGTTTGTTTCAATACTGTTAACACTTGAAAGAAAAAGTATCTTTTCGTGTGAAAGCTGATTGGCAAACATTAGCCTTGATTTTGGGGATAGCTGGTTCTTGTAGGTCAGAACATGAACAAAGTTTTCGTCATGTTGTCTATTCTGATGACTCTCACCAAAAGATGGAGGTATTCCTCGATCGGCATTCAAATAATATAGCATAGACCGAAAAGTACTTCTAGGATTCATATCGAACGTCATATTTTGAACCAAACTCACTCTTTGAAAATCTGAATTGGTTAAGACACTATCCATATCATAGGGCTTTAAGCTGATTTGATTCTGAGAGTTCACAAGTGATGCACTCAGAGCATAGTTAAAACGTTTTTTGCGAAAAGAAAACTTACTACTTATTCCCAATTCGTCTATCGAACTATAGCTAAGATTTAGGTCACATCCTTGATTAGTTAAATCCGAACCAATAGCCACTCCATCTCCCAAAGACGGTGAACCCAACATACGTCCGTTGGGAGTACCAAAAATTGTGTTTTTAAAATGCACTGCATCAATCAAACTTAAATCCATCGCACCGTTCATACTGCTTTGCATGTTCACACCATTAATCAAGATTGGTAAGTGCATCGTACCAAGACCTTTGAATGATGGAGTACTCAATGCTCCATAACCTTTGCCTCGTATAAATACTCCACTTTGCTTTTGGAGTAACTCTGCATATGTTTGAATCGGGTTCGTTTTTAGAAAAACTTGAGCGATAAGTTGTTCGTTTGGAGAATTACTTCGCGAAAAAACAGCGATAGAATCTAACCCAACTATCTGCGTGGAATCATTACCACTCCAGGAAGAGGCAAGCTCACTCTGTGCCAATAAATGACTACTTAGACAAGTAATTAATAATACAGCAAAAGCTGGTTTCATGGGTTTTAATTTTAATTCTAAAAATAAATACCTATGAGAATAAAATTTATAAAAGACCTGATGGTTTGTCTGGCTCCTATAGCTTTTCTCCCCGAAAGCATTGATAGTAACATTGCAATGAGTAGGTCTTCTGACTAAGTTCAGATGTTGCTGTCCTTCCCATTCATAAATGAACAGTGGAAATAGATGAGCAAATCATGTTAGAACATTACAGCTGCGGGTACAGTGGAAGATTTTCACTTCGCTTCCCTTAACTAATTGCTGCTTCAAATGTAAGGCTATTTTCATGCTATAGCTAACAACATATAAACATTAAATAATCGGGATGTAATATATTTGCCACCATATGGCTACAACACAAGATTTATCCCGCGGAATGTTTTTGAGATACAACGGACAACTTTGTCAGGTAATCGACTACCAACATACCATGCCCGGTAAAGGAGGTGCATTTTATCAAGTAAAAATGAAAAATGCTATTACTGGAAAATCCATTGAAAATCGATTCAGAAGTGGAGAAAACATTGATGATGTTCGAATAGATCAAGTAGAAATGCAATACCTATACAAAGACGGCTCCAATCTCATGTTAATGAATACTGAAACCTACGAACAAGTAGCCGTTGCTGAGTCTATGTTGGGCGATCAAATGAAATTCATCAAAGAAGAAATGTTACTCAATGTTTATTTTGATGATGGCAATCCCATCATGGCAGATGCACCCAACCACGTAGTTCTTGAAATCACATACAGTGAACCAGGTGTCAAAGGAGATACTGCCAACAACCCACTCAAACCAGCAACGTTAGAAACTGGAGCAGTAGTGAATGTCCCACTATTCGTTGAATCTGGCGAGAAAATAAAAGTAGATACTCGCACTGGAGAATATGTAGAACGAGCAAAGTAATGCTCACAGTTTACTGATAAATGGCTGAGAACAATCCCCATTTTCTTGGAATTACCGAACCTAAATGGCGAGAATATGAATTATCATCTTGTGTGATACAGCAATTGCCTTACGAACACACTTCCTCTTTTAAAAAAGGTTCTTCTAGAGGACCTAATGCCATTATTCATAACTCACACTATGTAGAATATTTCGATACCGAACTTGGTATTGAATCTTACCAAAAATGTGGAATTGCATGTAGTAATCCGCTAGATTTTAGTGATAAAATTAATGAAAAAGCGATGGATTATATCCAAGCTGAAACAGTAAAACACTTAGATCAAAACAAATTTTTAGTCAGCTTGGGAGCAGAACATACCATTACGTATGGAGTTTTTAAAGCCTTTCAACAAAAATGGAATGACATAGGTATACTTCAATTGGATGCTCACAGTGATTTGAGAGGAGAATATGAGAATAACCCTTGGTCTCATGCCAGTGTCATGGCTAGAATTCATGAACTCAAACCTGAAATTTTTCAGGTTGGCATACGAGCCCAGTGTATTGAAGAACGGAAGCTAATCAACACCTCTCCCAACATACACACTTGGTACGACCATCAAATTCAGGATAATGATTACTGGATGGATGAGATCATCCAAAGGCTTCCCGAAAAACTATACATTACCATAGATACAGATGCCTTTAACCCAAGCATATGCCCCAGTGTTGGCACAGCAGAACCCGGAGGACTACGATGGTACTCTACTCTTAAATTTCTTAAAAAAGTATTCGAAAAATGTGAAGTCAAGGGTTTCGATATTGTAGAATTAAATCCAACATCCATTGATGATACTACAGCCTATACCATGGCACAACTCTGCTACAAGCTTATTGGATACAAATACGCTTGATTATTCCTAAAATTGTTTATTTGCAGTAGCAATGAAGGTATACTTAGACAACGCTGCCACTACTATTATGGACGCTCAAGTCATTGATGAAATGGCTCAGACTATGAGAGATATCTATGGAAACCCCTCTGCAATACATAGCAATGGAAGACAAGCTAAAGCAGTTGTCGAATTGGCTAGAAAAAGCATTGCTAAGATGCTACAATGCCACAGTTCCGAAATCATATTCACAGGTAGCGGTACTGAGGCAGACAACATGGCTCTTCGATGTGCTGTCAATGATTTAGGGGTAACCCACATCATCACTAGTAAAATAGAGCACAAAGCAGTTTTGGATACGGCCAAGGCTCTCGAAGACAAAGGACTAGCAAAGGTTAGTTATGTTAAATTGGATATTTAAGGCAAAGCAGACTTGCAAAACCTAAAATCATTAGCAGAAAAACATCCTAGTAGTCTAATTAGCTTGATGCATGCTAATAATGAAATTGGCTCATTGAACGATGTTCATGCCATCAGCCAAATAGCTCGAGCAAACCAATGTTATTTTCATAGTGATACTATTCAAACCATAGGCCACTACCCTATTGACTTATCTAATTGGGATGTGGACTTCATTACCTGTTCTGCTCACAAATTTCATGGACCAAAAGGTGTAGGGTTTATGTACAAGAATAAAGCCCTAAAAATAAGCCCCATGTTAACTGGAGGCGGACAAGAAAGCACTTTACGAGCAGGTACAGAAAATGTAACAGGCATTATAGGACTTACCAAGGCACTGGAAATAGCTAATGAAGAGATACAAGAAAAAATCAAGAATGTACAAGTCATCAAAACCTACTTTATCGAGCAGCTGGGCAAAAAAATAAAAGGCACTTGCTTCAATGGAGATATCTCTCCTGAAGGAGGCTTATATACCGTATTAAACGTATCATTGCCTCCATCCAAAAAATCATCTACATTACTATTTCAATTGGATATCAATGGGGTATTTGTAAGTGGTGGTTCTGCTTGCAATAGTGGTGCTATGGGATCGAGCCATGTACTAACTGGCATCAACCACCCCGACAACCGTTCGGTAGTTCGTTTCTCTTTTAGCAAGTACACAACCACTGAGGAGGTAGACTACGCTATTGATATTTTAAAAGAACTGATTTAGTATTCAACCTTTATTTTATGATTAATATCATACTCTTTTATGATATCAATCATAATCTAATGACTTGACTAAAGTCACCTTTGTGGTTATGAACGTGATAGCAAAGAGATTATTGATTCTACTTATACTAAACTTGCATATGCCTGCTAATGCTCAAGAATTATTAACAAAAGTAAATGGTGGTGCATCGTGGCAGCTGCCTGAAATAAATGGCAACACATCCTTTGCTTCCAATAATTTTAAAGCATCTACAGCAAACAGTTATCTTATGGGAACCGATGATTATCTTCTATTTGTAAATAGTAGTGATGCAAGTGCAAGCATTGAACTACCCGATCCAACTAAGTGCCAAGGAAGGATGTATCTATTTATCAAAACAACTTCTTCCAATTCATTGATTTTTTCAAATTATTCTATAAAAGTCAGTCCAAACAGTTCTAAAAGCACCTTCAACGGCAATAATATCAAGCTATCCATTGTATCGGATGGTACAGATTGGTGGCAACTTGAAGGTTGAAATATCAAATTGAGCGATATCATATCCATATATGACCAAAATCATATTTTGAGAGGAGGGGGATTCTATTTTATCGCCGACATTTGATGTATTATGAAACAACATCATTTTTTATTTATTGCACTAAGCGTTATTTGCATTCTAATTATCCCAAAACAAACTTTTGCCCAAGAGGTACTCACCAAAGTGAATGGGGGTGCAACATGGCTCACAGGAAGTGGTGGTATTTATTCTGGAGATGGGGAAACTCCATCTGATGTTGACGTCACAGTAACAGATAACATTGATTTTGATGCAGGTACCCTTTTCATCGACGGAGAAGATAACCGAGTTGGTATAGGAACTGACAATCCTTCCTATAATCTCTCTCTTAGTGGAGCAAATCAACAAATCATTGGCATGGAAAATCGACCGAGTAATGGAGTTGGCTTAAATCTATTAATCAAAGCTGGCGGTACCGGAGGTGGTAATAATTTCAGAGGAGGAAACTTGAACCTTTACACGGGAAATGCTACAGGTAGCGGTGGTGGATATATTAAGTTTTACACACCTACACCAAATAATAGTAATCCATCGACCAGCATTGTTCCATCACTCAAGATGATGTTGACTGGCGAGGGTAATTTGGGAATAGGTAGAAATTTTAATGAAAACACAAACACTCCTATTAGCATACTCCATACCCAAATAAGTGGTACTGACATAAATCCCGTTACTTTTGAACACAATAATGGTTCGACCAGTGCAGCACCTGTTGTAGAATTTATAAAATCTAGAGGTTCTAGTACCAATAAACAAATGTGTGTTGTTAATGACGAATTAGGACAAATAAAATTCAGAGGGTATACTGGATTATTTTATGTGGATGGGGCAACAATCAAAGCAACCGTTGATGGTAATATTACTACCTGGGGAAATGATATGCCTACACGTTTGGAATTTATGACCACGCCAGACAACTCGGGAACTTTAGTGACCAGAATGACCATCAAAAACACAGGCTTTATTGGGATTAACAAAACATTTCCGCAGTCACATATGCATGTAGATGGGTCTTTTGCTACCAGGTCAGAAATATCAACTAGTACTGGAGCTGTTACACTGAATGATATTCAACACACCGTTATTTTCAATGCAAGACCTAGCTCAATTACGCTTCCCAATGCCAGTTCATGTGATGGCAGAATTTATTTTCTCATTAATCGCTCTGGTTTGACAATCAATAATGTAACTACTTATAATACATATGGAGGTACATCAAATTTTTTGGCAGCAAGTACTGGAACCATACTCCAAGCAGTCTCTGGTGCTTGGTACTTGATAAGACAATGACTTTAATGAGGCAATTTATCTCTCACTAGAGCATAACATATCACTCCCAAAATTGCCGAACAAATAGGAACTACAATTATACTGTACCCTAATCCTAATAGTCCATATAACGGACCAGGACATGCACCTAATAATGCCCATCCAAAACCAAACAAAATACCACCAAAGAAATTTGCATATTTATTTAAGGGTTGAGCTTTGGGTATTATTTCCTCACCTGTAAAAGATCGTAAACTCATCTTTTTGATAACCATTAGCGAAATCATACCTGTCGCAACAGCACTTCCAATTATTCCATACATGTGAAAGCTTTCAAAATGGAACATTTCTTGAATCCTAAACCAAGAAACAGCTTCAGATTTAATCAAAATAGTACCAAATAAAATTCCAAGAAAAATTGTTTTTATACTTTTCATAATGTTAAAATAAAAGGAAGAAGAAACCAACTAACAATCAAACCTCCGATAAAAAAACCAATCACTGCAATCAACGAACCAATACTTAATTGGCTTAAACCCATAATGGCATGCCCCGAAGTACACCCTCCTGCATATCTTGAACCAAAACCAATGAAAAACCCTCCTCCAATTAATATGATTAATGTTCTTGGTGAGTTTAAAAAACTCCATTGAAAAATATCTCCAGGTAAAAATCCTTTAATGTCGCTCACTCCCATTTCTTGTAACCAAGCTATAAAATTTTCAGAAAGATTAATTTCCTCTGGATTTGGAAAAAATAATGATACAATTATACCACTCAAAAATATACCAAAGACAAAATTTAAATTCCAAACATACTCTCGCCAATCATAGTCAAAGAAACTTATTTTCTTCAATCTCGTCATAGCACACATATGCCTAAAAGAACTTGATATTCCAAGGTCTTTATTAATAACAAAAAGCAAAGTGGGGATCATTAGACCTATTAAAGGACCTGCAACATACCATGGCCAAGGGTCTGACAAAAAATGAATTAATTTTTGCATGTAATTTTTATAAATATTGGCAATTATACCTCACAAATTGTACAAATGAAATTAGATTAAAACATTATTACCATTGATATCAAAAGAACCCAATTTCTGAAATTAAATCTTTTACAGAATTACATTAAACTAATGTAAATTGCATCCATGAAATACAGTATTCTATTTTTTGCAATCACCTTTCTGGGATGTACTCACTCCAATAAAAACCAATCGGAAAGTTATCAAATAGAGACCATCGATCAGTTGATTAGTAACTGGCATCAAAGTGCAGCAAATGCCAATCTTGATGAATATATGAATCTGATGGATTCTAGCTTTATATATGTTGGTACAGATGCTACCGAAAAATGGAGTAAAAAAGAATTTGCCCTATTCTGTAAGCCTTATTTTGATAAAAAAAAGACGTGGGATTTTAAGTCACTTGATCGCACAATAAATATAAGTAGTAACCAAAACACAGCATGGTTTTATGAAATACTTGAAACGCACATGGGAACATGCAGGGGGTCAGGTATATTAAAATTGTATAATCAACAATGGAAATTAAATCAATATGTGTTATCGCTTGCCATTCCCAATGAGGACATGAATAAGGTAAAACAGGTCATTCACTCCAATGATTCTATTTTTCAGCAGAATTATAAGTTACAAGAGTAGGATTACTCCACCCAATCGGCAATGAACATATTTGTCTCACGCGTACCTCCATTGTTTCTGTTGCTTGAGAACACCAGTTGTGTCCCATCTGGAGAAAACATAGGGAAACTATCAAACACATCATCAAATGTAATCTGTTCCAGACCAGTTCCGTCCAGGTTAATCATAAATAAATTAAACTTAGGTCTGCCTCCTTTTTTGCTGTGATGATTACTACAAAAGATGATTTTTTGTCCACTAGGGTGAAAAAATGGAGCCCAATTAGCACTACCTAAATCGGTTATTTTTTTCAAATCAGAACCATCTACATTACACACATAAAGATCCATATTCGTGGGTTGGACTAAGTCCTGAGCCAAAAGATCTTTGTATTCTTTTATTTCCTCGTCTGTCTTTGGACGGGATGATCTAAAAACAAGTTTCGTTCCATCGGGTGAGAAAAAAGCTCCCCCATCATACCCTAACTCATTGGTAACTTGCTTTACATCAGATCCATCAATATTCATGGTGTACAATTCTAAATCACCAGAACGGGTGCTAGTAAACACAATTTTATCTCCTTTGGGAGATACAGTAGCTTCTGCATCATATCCCTCTCTATTGGTCAACTTTTGTAGGATATTTCCATCTAAATCGGCTGTATATATTTCAAAGTCTTTGTATATGGGCCACACATATTTTGCTCCTCTTGGAGGTTCAGTAGGACAATTTTCATCACCCTCGTGCGTGCTTGCATAAATAATGATTGAGTCTCCTGGCATAAAATAACTACAAGTGGTTCTACCTAAACCAGTGCTGACCAATGGTGGGATTGAGTTTTTCCATGTATCAGTAGTTTTTGTAACATAAATTTGATCGCAAGGGGCGTTCCATGCTGGATTTTTAGCTTGAAAAACAAGCTTCGAACCATCAAAACTAAAATAGGCCTCAGCGTTATCACCCCCGAACGTAATTTGTCGAATATTTCTAAGGTGTTTCTCACCATGATAGACAAGGGTATCATCTGGTGTATTTTCGATTATTTCGTTCTTTATTTCTGTTTGCCGTTCACCTTGTTGCAAACAACTCCAAGCCAATAAACAAAAGCAAAACCATCCATAAAATTTCATAGTTCAATATTAACCAATATTCCCTTGAAACCTCTATAAAAGTAAGGATAATTAGAATAAAATAAATGGTGTTTTATATGAAATGTTAATCATTTAAAAACACCTTAACAGCAGCCCAATATTCTTCTTGGTCTGGCATGGAAGACCACAAGTTTCTACTCCCATGTTGGCCATCTCCCCATTTGGGAACAAACTGTTTTTTATGCTCTGAATTAGAAATCGCATCAAATAGTTTTTCAACTTGTATTCGCTCTTGTTTTGATGAAGTTAGAAAAACAGGTGCTTTAATTCCTGAGATACTCCCTTGTACGCTTATACCTGGCAGATACTCCCCAGGACTAAATGCCAAAACTTTTTCAATATCGTTTCGTTCTGCAGCAATCATCAAAGCCAAGCAAGCAGAATAAGAACTTCCCCATAAGATAACGTTTCGGTTATACTTATTTTTAGCCCAATCAACTGCTGCATCAATATCAGGTTTTGCATCAATAAAACGAGTAGTTTTACCCATAGTTACTGCGGACCCTATGGTTTTATTCTCTACCCCATTGATGGTTTGTCCCGACCGTTGATCGATAGCAAGTACATTATATCCCATATCATTGAGTTTGGGAGCTATATCTATGTACTCTCCTCTACTCCAACCCGCCTGATGACAAAGCACAATGACAGGATTAGCATTATTTGTGTGATAATGATCTGCGGTAATAGTCACGCTATCCAACGATGGAAACGTCACGGTGGAAACAAATGCAGTATCTGAATCACCCGAATTGTTGGGGGTAATATCCTCGTCCTTACATCCCCAGATATTAAAAATAGTGAAAGAAATAAAAGATAACATAGTCAGTTTTTTAATAGATTTTTTCATAATAATAAATGTATTTAAAGTTTAGTTAAGTTCAATTTTAGCCATAGTTAATAACTATACAAAGCCCTCAGAAGATTCTGACAATATTTTTACATACCTAATAAGGAGGACTAGAGTATTTCGTATTCAAACGTAGGATGACCCGATATGCCTTGATCGTTTAAATAATCTACGAATCGGAGTTTGCACAGATAATTGGAATTGGTAGAAATCATATAGGTCATATTGGGAAGAATTTCATAGGCATTTTTATCTAAATTAAATCTTTTCCAATTCCAACCAATAATATCTTGTCTGCTAGAAAGCATAGAAACTTCAAAGTCATCTGCGTCTGTATTTTCAAATGCGTTGTTCATAAGGTAGGCAGATGCGTTCCCAAGTATGGCTCCATAAATCGTATAGTCTTGAGAAACATCATCAACTGTGATATAATCGGTGTATTTGCCTAAAGCAAGGTCGTATTCTTTGTCATTAGGTAAGTTCACCTTGGTTTCAGTTCTTAGATTATAATAAAATTGATCTTCATTTATTTCATTCGTCCACTCATCCTCGCCTTCTAAATCTTTATATTTTAGGACAATTCTATCAGACATTCTCTGGACTTTTAAGACCATAAAACCCATCGGACTATATTCATTGTTTAGTCCCATATTAACTACATAAATTTGGTTTTCTGAAAGCTCCCATTGAGTTAGGCTGTCACTGAGTTGGTCAGTAAGATAAGAAAAAGACAACCCTGTCGTATCCTTGATGCTATCCCATGCATCAGTTGTCAGTGCTACACTCATACTTCTGAAATAATTGATACGTATTACCTCTTGATCAATGTATAAATCCCAATCCATAGGACTCGCCTTAGCAACAACATTACCTTCATCTAATGAATAAAAAACAACATCATTTTTGAATGGACCAGCATTAATAGACACAGACTGATAAATTCGAGGGCTTGGTTCTACTTTCTCCTCTTTAGGAAAACAAGAAACAAGAGTTATTAAAAATAATAGTAAAATTTTATTTGAATAGTTCATATCGAATGGTCATAAAATAGGTTCTTCCCGGACTAATGGAAATGAATGTGGTACTGGGTGTATGTGCTCCCACACTAGTTGTATTTGCATTTACATTAACAACACCCAATATATTACGAACACCTGCTGTTATTTTTAATCGTTTATTCAACCATGTTTTGTGAATGGTTGCATCCATCATGGTATAAGCATCCTGTTCTTGAACATTGAAGTTTGAATTTTCCTCATCAGTAAACACGCGACTAACCGCACCAAAATGATTAAAAAACAGGCTAAATGTAGTATTAATAGTTGACCAAGAATACCTTGGGTTAATAGCCAATTGAGGTGAGAAAAAGAAATCCTTTTTAGTACCATCTACCCCATTATAAATACCTGTATAATTAAATGAGAGGTTAACTTTAAAATCTTGATAGGCTAGATTTTGGCTCAGCCCACCACCAACAGATTGAAAAATTCCAATGTTGCCATATTTAGCTTGTATTGGACCTGTAACAATTAGCTCAATTTTATTATTGATCATATTATAAAAGGCATCTACGCTTGTAGATGATTCAAACCTACCAAGTTTGGCATATTTGGTATAAGTTCCCGTAAAAGAATGTGAAGATTCAGAAGTAAGCGAAGAATTCCCAAATACTTCATGCCTACTATCACTAAAATCCAAATACAATTCTTTCAACGAAGGAGCTCTAAATCCTCTACCATAGGCTATTTTTAGAATTTGTGAATTAGCTAGATTAACCTTGGATTGTAGCGAATACAGTAAGGGGGCATCGAAAGCAGAGTTGTAAGCATATCTAAGTCCAGCACGGAGCAACAAGTAGGAAGTGAACTGCTTTTCGGCACTTCCAAAAAGTGCAAGATCATATTGATATTGCTCGTTGTCTTTGAT
>JAQWZS010000227.1 GCA_029253325.1 Bacteroidia bacterium | reverse complement strand
CTTGGAGCAACACACTCTTAAATTCTTTTGAATCGGATATATCATAGTATTGGGTATTGATAAACTGTTCGCCACTGATGATTTGTCCCAGATTTACTCCAGCATTCAAAGAAAGGCTTATCCCGTTATCGAACCCTAAAATTGAATAATCAGCAATATTTTGAAGACCTGCATAACGCGTTTGCCATGAGTAACTAGAAATGTCCTTCGATGCCGCTGCATTGAATTCGTTGTAGGTCAAACTTACCTGATAGGTAAGCTTATTATCTTGACTACTCGGACTATATCCAATTTCATAAAAACTCCCACTTCCTGCTCTGTATTCTAGGGATGATGTTGCAGCATTATCAACTTTGAAGTCATAATTGGTAAAGTTTTTAGCCGTACGAATAAATATATTTTGGGCATATAAGTTTGAAATGCCAAAAAGGGCAATAAGTAATAGTATAGGTTTTTTCATATTTTTATGATTATGGTGTGAAAATTAAGATTCTTATTTGATAGTTTTACCAGGTATTGAGCACTAGGTAATTCGGGTAAGTCATCTAGTGAGATGATTTTATCTACTGCGGCCGATGATTTATCAAAAACTATGCGTCCATGAGAATCAAATATAGAAATACGAACTGGCGAATCTTGTGTATTGGAAAACTGAAAATTAAGAATTTCACGAAACGGATTTGGGAATGTTGTTATTAAAACATCCGATTTTTTTGACTTTCTTAAAAGTGTTTCCCAATGACTTTGCTGATATCCTTGCTGGACCGTGATTTCCCCTTGGCTATTGCCAGTAACTGATTGTTGGCCAATGGTTTGTTTGACCACCAATCCTGAAGTCGTTTTAATTGTTGCCCCTTGAGAACTTATCATTTGATGATGCAACTGTTGGGCTATTATTGGATTGGAAATTAAAAAAAACACACAAATGAGTGAGAAATAAAATATTATTAGTTTCATAAAGATTGTTATTTAATGATAGTTTTTTTCCAAACTTATGTATTAATTTCAATTTAAATATAATTAAATATTGAGTGTTTAAAAAAAGACTTTATAAGTACTAAATTTACAAGTGATTGTAAGACATCTAATCTTGAGTTTATAAGACTATTATCGAGTCTTTATTCTACTGCTTAGTTAGTTTGAAGGAAAATTGAATATAATTAACCAATTAGATAAAGCAATCTCATTCTGATAAATTTTAGAAATATAATCAGCAGTCAAACTTCTCCACACCAGCGACCAGCTTGGAGTCCCTCAAAAAATGTTTTACCTATATTTTTAGTTAGTCAATAATTAACTGATAATTAAATAGTTAGAAAGTAATGAAGGCGACCGGTATTCTCCACTAATTTAATTTTTGATGACTTTACCCGATTTTAATTTTTCATTAGAGTTTTGAATTCTATAAAAATAAATTCCGTTAGATAGAAAATCTGTATTTATAGTTAAATTATTATAACACTTCTCATTCAGGATTTTACGTGAAAGATTGTCGTACAAAATAAATGTGAGTTCCTCATTGGCAAAAGATTGGATGGTTAGTTGATTATTAAATGGATTTGGATAAAGACTAAAAAAAACTTTACCTTTTTCATTAGGAATTCCATTAGTTTCTGAACAAAATTTTTCGAAATAATCTCCAATGATAGCACTCTGATTAATATCTTGATTAGTTTCACCAAAAATAGGAACCGGAATAGAACCACACCAAGTATGACCACCACCAGTAATTTTATAATAGGTTACTTCAGAGTCATTGTCACCATTTCCATAATAGTATTTTTCAACCGTAGTGTTATCTGTTAAATCGATATCAGGTAGGGTTGACACAACAGGGATTCTATCACATCCATTATGGGATACTAACCATTCGATAGTATTTTCAACAGGAGGAATAAATGGCGGAGTACCATTAAAAGGAACTATGTTATCGGCGTTACCATGAAAATGAAGAACGGGAATTTGGGTAGCATTTTCGGAAGCTGTTTGAGCGGTCTTAGATATATTTCCAGAACCTACTGCAATAGCTTTTAAAGAATGGGAGCTATTTAGAGCAAATTTATAAGTCATAAATCCTCCTTGAGAAAATCCCATCATAAATAGACAGTCATTTGTTGAATAATTATACCTAATGGAGTCAACCAGATTAGAGAGGAAGTCTAAATCTTTGTTACCAACTGTAGTCCAAGATTTATCTGTACCGTTTGGATAAACAACAATAAATCCTTTTTGGTCGGCAATTTTATCAAATTGAGTAATCGTTTTTTGTTGCAGAGCGTTTGCCCTCAAACCATGGAGATTAAATACAAGTGGGTATTTATTGTTAGTATTATATCCAGACGGTAAGTGAACAATATATGTTCTAAATACTCCTTGGTCAATTATGCTATCTAATTGAGCTCGTAATGAATAAACATTAAAAACTAGGAATAAAATTAAAGTGATTTTTTTCATTCTTAAATACAAATATAGTGACCATTCAGCAGTCGAACTTTTCAACACCAGAGACTAGATTGGAGTCCATTAAAAAATATTTCACTAGTATTTTTGGTTAGTCAACAATTAACTGATAGTTAGATGTTTACAAAGTAATGAAGGCGACCGGTATTCTCCACTAAACAGTAATCTATACAATTCAAATCTATGCATTTTGCATAGATTTTTTACATAATTGACAGTTTTTTGACAGTAAAAAGCTAAAATTTTTGAACCGTTTATTAACACTTAACTATAAGATAACACTTTTGTTAAAAAAAAATTTTTTATTAGATATAATCTTAAGTCATGCCAAAAACTATTAACCTATTTCTTATTGTACTATTTTTTACTCTTTACGCTTCTTTAACATCAAATGCTCAAAGTCTAATCGCACTTGTAGACAGAACAAATATGTCTGGAACAACCAGTGCCGAGGGTCAAGGAATCACTCTAAGTGGACTATCTCGTGGTGCAGGGATTATCTTCACTAGTGGTGGTGACTATAACTCTAAAGGATGGACTATTTCCAATCCATCTTTAAGTAACGCTAAAGCAAATAATGACTATCTTCAATTTTCCATACAGGTAAATGCTGGGAGCCTTTTAGATCTCAACGAGATGAAAATAAGAATGGATAGAAGTGGTACAGGACCCAATAATGTCCAAATTGAATACTCAACCAATGCTTTTTCCTCAGTAGGTACCAGTATTTTCAGCTTGAGTGGCTTATCAAAAAGTGGAAGTATTCGAACAATTGATTTATCTTCAATCACAACGTTGAATGCATCAAGTACCATTACATTCCGAATTTTTGCTTGGGGTGCTACTTCTAGCAGTGGAACTTTCGATATTGAAGGTTTCAGTAACTCATATACCGCTAGTGGCTGGACACCAACTATTTCTGATCCTGGAGTTGCAATAGAAGGATGTACCACTCCACAAAATCCAACTAATATCACCAATACATCAATCAGCAATAATTCCACTACCATTTCTTGGACTAACACAAGCTGCTTCAATAATATAGTTATAATCGGAGGCTTGAGTACTATCACAACAGCACCTTCTTCCTCCATTGATCCTAGTTCATGGTCATCTAATACCGATTGGAACAATAAGGTTTCTGTAAGCTCTCAGTTAAGTGGTGGTGCAGCCAATGAATATGTGCTTTATGTCGGCAATGGATCGAGTGCTACTATTACCAATCTTCCTACCTCTGGAAATTTACACTATAAATTATTTAATAATCTAACATCTTGGAGCTCAGGCGGGACAGGTAGTACGCCTCTTCCTGTTGAATTCATAGATTTTGATGCAGAGTATTTTGATGACCATGTATTATTAACTTGGTCTACAGCATCAGAATTTAATAACCAATACTTTGAAATCCAAAAGTCAATTTTCGGAAAAGAATTCATTCCAATAGCAGAGGTATCTGGAAATGGAACCACAAACGAGATTCAACATTACCACTACAAAGACAATGAAGTTTCTCCTTCAGCTTTTTATCGTCTAAAACAAGTAGATTATGATGGAACATATGCCTATTCAAATATCATCCGTACGGTTAACAAGGGAGATTTGGTCTCTTTTAAACAAAATAATAATGAGATCATCATCAGTCTCGATAAATTTGTGCCATCTGAGGTTTTGCTAATGAACTCTTCTGGAAGAGAGATACTTCAAGATGAATTTTATGATTCTTATTCAATTAATAAATCATTTATGGCATCAGGTATTTATGTTCTTGTTGTTCAATGTAATGACCAAATTCATCACTACCGATTTGTAAAGTAATTAATATTGATTAATCTACATGGACAACAAACCACTTGTTAAATACATTGCTTTTGGTGTAGCTATTGGTTGCACAATTGGGGTATTGCTTCATGATATTGGCCTATAGATTAGTTTAGGCACTGCTATTTGTGCTGGGGTTGGATCTGTCGTCGAAGAACTAAATTCAAAAAAGAAGTAAATAAGTTTTAGGCTTTAATTACCCAAAACATCAACCTCCATTCTTAACAAATCCTTAACATATCCAATGCGATTGAATTGTTAAATTAGCAGCAGTTTTTGACGAAGCGTTTATTATCATGAAAAGAAATATAATTATCAGTCTATTGCTCATTATTGGATTAGCTCCAAAAGGAAAAGCTCAAATCAATGAAGATAAACTGGGTGCATGGTATATGTACTTTTACAATACCGCATTCAATAAAGGTCCTTGGGGAATTCAAGGAGATATCCAATATCGAAATTTTAATTCGTTGGGTGACTTGGAGCAATTACTTCTCAGAAGTGGATTGACTTACAAACCTGAAAATACAAATATCAAGTTCACTTTAGGATATGGTCATATCACCACGGGAACATACGGAGATATCGATTCTACTTTACAAGAAAATAGAATCTATCAGGAGATACTATATCCTGTGAAATTTGGAAAACGGTTTTACACCAATCACCGGTTCAGGTACGAACAACGATTCGTCGAAAATCAAGATTTCAGAACGCGTTACCGCTACAACTTGTTTTTAAACATTCCTCTAAATCAAACGACTATGGACAAAAACACCCTATACCTAGCCTTATACAATGAGCTTTTTATCAATGGTGAACGCAATATCGGTAATAACAAAAAGGTTGAAGTATTTGATCGAAATAGACTTTATGCTGCACTTGGATTTTTTATCAAAAAACATCTCAAAGTTCAATTTGGTGTGATGAATCAAACCACCAACACTATTGCAAAGAATCAACTTCAATTGAGTCTTCACCATAACATCCAATAACCAAATACATGCAAAAATTCAATGTTATTATCACAGGGTCCACAGGAATGGTCGGCAAGAGTGTTCTTTTAGAGTGTATCGAACATCCGTCTATCAAAAAAATCTTGCTCATCAATCGGTCAACACTAAATTTTGACCACCCAAAAGTAAATGAAGTTTTACTCACCGATTTCACTCAAATGCAAACTATCCAAGATCAACTAATTGGGTTCGATGCTTGTTTTCATTGCATGGGAATTTCATCTATTGGTAAAAGTGAAGAAGAATTCACCAAAATCACCTTCAATCTTACCAAGATTTTAGCTGATACTATGTACAAGCAAAACAAGGATATGGTATTTAATTATGTTTCTGGCACACTAACAGATAGTTCTGAAAAAGGAAAAACCATGTGGGCGAGAGTAAAGGGTAAAACAGAAAATTACATACTCAACAAAGGATTTAAAGACGCTTATATGTTCAGACCTGGTGGCATTGTTCCCGAAAAAGGAATTCGATCAAGCACGGGTTGGTATAATGTCTTATATGTTCTGCTTAAACCTTTTTTTCCCTTGATGAAGAGAAATAAAAATATGACGACTACCACCAAATTTGGACAGGCCATGATTAATTCTTTGATATTCCCAACCGAATTGAAACTCCTTGAAAATGAGAACATTAATCATTTGGCAAAGACACTTTAGAATTAAATGATTTAATTGTATCATTGTATCAACTGAAACAGTCTTAAGCATGAAATCACGGTTCATTTTTGTTATTATTGGTACAATTCATATTCTGATTGGACTTTCTTTGGTTGGTATGATTCCAAACTTTGATGAAGCAATTAAAACATGGGTAAGTTCAGAAATATCTGAAGACGTCAAAAACATTATCATTGGGCAAACAAGAGTAATTATTGTTCATAGTATTGGTACTGGGTTGATACTACTATACTGCCGTAGCTTGAAAGACACCAAAGACATCAAAAGAGTACTATTAGGATACCTATTTTTAATTGCAATGATTATAACAAATATTGTTTATGGAATTGTTCTTAAAAAAGGAAGCCCACCAACACCCATCATAGTCTTGTATGCTACAGGAGCAATAGTTGGATGTTATGGCTTTTTGAGAGCAAGCTATACCAACAAATAAGGGATTCAAATTAGTCTAAGTTACTAATTCAAAGCTGTGACTAATCTTTCTTTTCAAGCATTTGATTTATAGCATCCCATAAAGCTATTCTGTGCACCAATGATTCTTGTGCAACTGATAAAACCTCACACCACTTCTGATTATCGTTGCCACACAATTCCTCAATCATCATCAAGGATAAAGGGCCATGATCATCTCCATCAAGTTCGATGTGACGTTGCAAATAATACCTGAGCTTGTTAAACTTTTTATTATGCTCATCCGATTGGTCTAAAATTTTAATGAACATATCTGGGATGACATCCTCACGACCAAATGTGAATGCCGAAGCTATTTTGTGTGCTTGCTGAGTATCAATGACAGAAAATGTATGCTTCACAAAAACAGCAACTTTGAAATTAATTGAACTATTTAACATTCCATCTGAAAGTGAGTCTCCATTTTCTATGGATTGTATAAAGCTACCAATTTGACTAGTGTCAGCTCCTACCTGATTCATAGCATCCAAATACATTTGAAAATGACTATTTGGCTCCCCCTGCTCATTAATGTCACTCTCTTCTGCAATCACTATTTCATTGATAAATCTAGATAGCTTAGGATTTTTACTAGGTAGCCAAGGAGTTCCAACTGAGGTTAATTTTACCTGAAGTGCTTTTAATAAGGACATAAAATCCCATACAGCAAAAACATGGTTTTCCATGAAAATTTTGACATCCTCAATGTTTCCTAGGTTTTGATATAAAGGGTGATTTTGAAGTTGATATCTAAGATCAGTCAAGCTGTCTTCAATGTGTTTCACGTTATTCATATTTTCCACTTCTACCTAAACAATATTGGACTCGTTTAGATTGAAAGAAACATCAATTTAAGTTGGAAAAACCTGGATTTTTTTATTTACCTCAATTAAATCAGCCCAAACCCCTTGATAGCGTGTTCCTTTGACAATGTGATTATCCACCCAATGATAATTACCCCCTCTTGGCTTACCCATCAATAACCCATGGTATTTATAACCATGTTTGTCTAACCAATCTTCGGTAATCTGCCTCACTTCCTCTGTTCTAGATGTGAAAAATGTAATTATGTGACCATCATCATACCATTTATTAAGTGTTTCAACTGAACCATCATAAGGCAATACATGCTTCATACGTTCAGGATCTTCATTAGGAACATCATCTGTTATTGTTCCATCAATATCAATGAGATAATTTTTTACATCAGAAGATAATTGTGGACTAGCTTCATGTCCTTGTTCATCGGTTACAGGTTTAAGTGTAAATTTTTCATCCATTGTATTAGTATCTGCTAAGCAGTATTAGTTAAGTACAAATTTATTTAAACAGCTTTCAGTAAGAATGCAAAAGATAAAATATGAAATACCCATTTTATCCATAGTCAATAAAGAAATTTGAACAACTAGGATTTCACAAAGACTTCACCCTCAAAAGTATCATAAGTCAATGTTTTAGACTCCAATTGATTGGTTGTTTGATTATAAACATTGCATTTTACAATTGGCTTCATGTACAAGTGAAGGCTCACACTTCTTCCTTTGTATATGTTTTCTAAGCTGTGATAGGTATTTGAATTCTCAATGGTCGTCACTTCATTTTGGCCAACATGACCTTCATTTGTTGGGTTCATACGATTATGTACATCATCATACTCATAAAAACACTCAGCAAAATTGCCTTGGATTACTTTCACCCAACACTCTTGTTGATTATGGCAATGTATTGCTGTTTTTTGGCCTTCTTCCCAACAAAGCAGGATTAACTCAAAATCTTCATTTCTTGCGATACAATTTCTTGTATATCTACTATCATTCCAAGTAGTATAGTGCTCTATTTCTGACGCTGAAATTTTTAAATCATTAGATTGATTCAGAACTTCCTGATAATGACCAGATTTGAGAGCAGAAATGAGTTCATCCAATGATGATATAAGCTCTAGTGATTCTTTTTCTGCACTCATTTAAGTCCTCGAATTTAATATTTTTTCACTAATTAGAAGTATTTTAAAGAAAAACAACTGCGTCTGTTTAGAAGGGATAAAACTTGGTTAAGCAAATTATTTAGCGGTTATTACCGCACTCATGAAAAAAGAGTTGCGTTTTTTTAGTCAATTGGTAGAAAAATTGATACAAATAGAGGAAACAAACCCTGTTTCTGAACCAATACCTACCGATCAAGTCATTGGTAAATTAAATCTGGAATTTGAGGAAGAGGGAATTAATGACGAGGATTGGGAGAAGTTAATTGAAAATGTAGCTCTTTATACACCCAAAACTGCGTCCAAACTCTTTTTCAATCAATTATTTGGAGGCAGACAGCCCAAATCTGTACTGGGTGATTTGCTAGCTGTTATCCTTAATAGTAGTATGTACACCTATAAGGTTGCTGGTCCACAAGCAGGTATTGAAAAAGTCATTATTCAAAAAGTTTGTCAACTCATTGGATATCCAAATACTGCTGATGGCACCATTGCTCCTGGTGGAAGTATGAGTAATTTTATGGGACTCGTTATGGCTAGGGATGCCGCCTCAACAGATATCCCTAATGCAGGTGTAAGTCAAAAAATGACCCTTTATACATCAAAAGAATCTCACTATTCTATTCCCAAAAATGCTGCATTTGCTGGTGTTGGAAGAGATCAAGTGCGATATATCAAAACAGACTCAACTGGCAAAATGGACATCCAACATCTAAATGATGTCATCCAAGAAGATAAAGAAAAAGGGTTCAAGCCATTTTTTGTAAATGCTACTGCTGGAACAACAGTCCTAGGAGCATTTGACGATATTGAAGCCATTCATAAAATATGCCAGCAACACCAGATTTGGTTGCACGTCGACGGGGCTTATTGTGGCGGTGTAATCTTTAGTAAAAATTATAAAAGACTGGTTAAAGGTATTGAACTGAGTGATAGTTTTAGTTTTAACGCACATAAAATGCTGGGAACACCCCTAAGCTGCTCAATCATCGTTACAAGAAATAAGAAGTCTTTATCTAAATCATTTAGCAACGAGGCGGAGTATCTATACCAAACTGACGCTGATGACTTTGATCTTGGAAGAACAAGTCTACAATGTGGTAGGAGAAATGATGCTCTTAAGTTTTGGACATTATGGAAATCTGTTGGAAACAAAGGATTAGAAAATATCATTAATCAACAATTCCATTTAGCAGATATAGCACGACAATATATTGAGAGTCACCCCGACTATACGTTATACAGCTTTCCAGATTCCATATCCATTTGTTTCAATTACAAAAACATCTCTGCCGACGAACTTTGTACTCATCTATACGAGGAGGCTACTGTAATGGTTGGCTATGGAAAGTATGGTCTCAATGAGTTTATTCGACTAATTACCATTAATGCCAACAATACAGAAAAAGAAATTCTTCATTTTTTCAAAGTACTTGAAGAAGGATCTAAAGAATTAGAAAGCAAAAACATGCTTTCAATGGTCGCTTCATAGTTCTTAAGAATTTTTAAATAAAATACTGCTGTCTCCATAGCTTAAAAAACGGTATTTATCAGCTTTAGCAGTTTCGTAAATATCTTTCCATTCCTCCCCTACTACACTTGCTATTAACATCAATAATGTACTCTCAGGCAAATGAAAGTTAGTTATCAAAGCATCAATACTTCTCAACTCATAATCTGGCAATACCAAAATTTCAGTAGCTGCCTCTATTGCCATTAAATTGTTAGTCTGCATATAAGACTGGATAATTCCTATAGACTCCTTATAAGTAAGTTTTGTTTTGTTTTCGTACGGCTCTAATTTGGATACAAAAAATGATTCATCCTTTTGACTTAATTGAAAACCAATCCAATATAAACTCTCAAGTACTCTCAAACTTGTAGTTCCTACAGCAATTCGCTGATTATGTTTTATCAAAGCATTAAGTGTATCTAATGTCACCTCAAAATATTCCCGATGCATTTCATGATTTATAACATCATCCTCTTTTACTGGTAAAAATGTACCCGCTCCAACATGAAGTGTAACCTCATTAATTGCAATTCCTCTATCAACTATATTGCTCAAGACATCATCTGTAAAGTGAAGACCTGCAGTTGGTGCAGCAACAGAGCCCTCATTCTTTGCAAATACAGTTTGATACGATTTGGTATCGCTATTCTCTGTTTTCCTGTTGAGATATGGTGGAAGTGGTAACTCACCAATTTG
>JAQWZS010000226.1 GCA_029253325.1 Bacteroidia bacterium | reverse complement strand
ACAAAAAAAAGCTGCCTAGGCAGCTTTTTTTTGTACATTATATTCGATCCAATGAATCTTATTAAACTTAAAATTGATTTCGATATTCCCCAAAAAGAACTCCCATTCAAATGGCCTTCTTTTTATAGTATGGGTTCATGCTTTGCAGAAAATCAATCGATGCGATTAAGCGGGTCTGGATTCAATGTTAAATCTAATCCATTTGGAATTCAATATAACCCTGTAAGTATTGAACAAACGTTATGGCGTATCCATCTAGATAAAAAGTACGAAGCTCAAGATTTTATATCCTCAAATCGTTTTTTTTCTTTAGAACATCATGGATCTTTTGAATATGACTCTTTGAATGCTGCAATAGAGCAAAGTAATTTAATACTCGCAAAAACCAGGGAGCAATTAAAACAAACAGACGTCTGTATTTTTACGCTTGGAACTTCATTAGTATATCAATACGATGGTAAAACCGTAGCCAACTGTCATCGACTCCCTACACAAGATTTTAAACACGTTCAATTGGCCTATCAGCAAACTTTTGATAGTCTTAACTCAATTATAAAATATTGCAAAAAATTTAACCCCAACCTTCATTTGATATTTACAGTAAGTCCAATCCGACATTTAAGAAGTGGTATTGTAGAAAGCAACAGAAGTAAGGCTATTCTTATTTCAATAATTCATGATTTAATTGAATCTCTAAAAGACCCAAATATATCTTACTTCCCAGCATATGAAATTTTTATTGATGAATTGAGAGACTACAGATTCAGTAAGGAGGATCTTTCTCACCCAAATAAGCAAGCACAAGATTATATTTGGAGAAGATTTTGCAATACTTATTTTACTAATGATACGAAAACCATTATTTCATCAGTTGAAAAGTACTCAAACTTTAAAAACCATCAACCCTTAAAAGTAGAATCCCATCAAGAACAACTCAACGACATGAAACAACAACTTCTAAGAACTTATCCATTTCTAAATTTATGAAAACAATTCTTATTACAGGAAGCAATGGTTTACTAGGGCAAAAGCTCATTGATTTATATCTAAAAAATAACGATGTAAATCTCATAGCTACTGCTCGTGGGAATAATAGATACCCAATAAAAAAAGGATATGAATACGCAGCGTTAGATATCACTTTATCAGATCAAGTTCAGCATGTTATTAAAAAATACAAGCCAGACTGTATTATTAACACAGCCGCAATGACTAATGTTGACCAATGTGAAGGCAATAAATCAGATGCTGAAAACCTAAACATCAATGCCGTAAGCTATCTTGTAAAAGCTGCAAATAACGAGGGTGCTCATTTCATACAATTGAGTACAGACTTTATATTTGATGGTAAATATGGTCCATATACTGAAGACGCCCAACCTAACCCCCTAAGTTTTTATGGGGAGACTAAGTTAAAAGCTGAGAACATAATTAAAAATCAAGCAAAAAAGTGGAGTATTATCCGTACTGTTCTTGTCTATGGAATAGTTCATGATATGAGTCGAAGCAACATTGTCCTTTGGGCAAAAAATGCTTTAGAAAAAGGACAACCTTTAAAAATTGTAGATGATCAATTCAGAAGTCCAACCTTGGCAGAAGATCTTGCTATTGGTTGCCAACTTGTTGAACAGAATGAAGCAGAAGGAGTTTACAACATTAGCGGAAAGGATCAAATGAGTATAGTGTCCCTTGTTGAGCGGGTTGCTGATTATTTCCAATTAGATAAATCAACTATAAAAAGAGTGAGTTCCTCTACATTAAATCAACCTGCCAAAAGGCCTCCAATTACTGGCTTCAATCTTGACAAAAGCATCAAAGAACTCGGATATAATCCACATAGTTTTGAAGAAGGAATTGGAATCCTAATGAAACAACTTACAGCCAAATAATACCAATTATATATAGTAGAATGGTTAGTTGCATCATCCTATGAATTGGTTTATTATTCTTTCCAATTAAAAAAATAAGACCTACCTTTATTAAATCTATTACTGACATAATATACAGAAGTTCAATTTTAGGTATGTAAAAATTAAAAAACAGATCGATAAAGATGCTTGCCAAAAGGATGAAACGAAATATTAATGTAGAAAATCTAACTCCCATAGTACTTGCAATACTCTCATATCCATGAATTATATCACCTTTTAACCAAATGATATCTTTGTATAGTTCTCTGGCGAATAAAGTAAAAAATAAACTCGCACCATAAATTAAAAACGATGCCGTAATCATTTTAAAATAAAGAGCCAAACTGAAAAATGCTAGAACCGTCAAAAAGCAAGCTGTCAATTCTCTGACGAAAACTATCTTACTTAATTTGTGCGAATACAACCATAATAAAAATCCATAAACTAAGAAGAAAACAAATATTCTCCATGATGCAATGAATGCAATCAACAGACCCAATAAATTAAGTACTAAATAAAATTTAAGCTTAAAACTATCACTTATTAAGTTCTGAAATCTAGTTCGATAAGGTCTATTGATTAAATCCTTTTCAAGGTCATAGAAGTTATTAATTATATAACCCCCAGCTAAAATAAAAGCAGTTGACACTATAATTAAATGAACATTGATTTCGATTATTGAAGACCAAAGTTCTGTTTTAGTATTGAATGCAAATAAGAAGGCGAGATATTGAGCTAGGATGGTAACTAGAATATTTTTCCAACGAACTGTAGATAATAAAGCAATAATTTTCAAGTACAAAGAATTTCGATTTTGAAAATTAGTAACCACCAACTTTCAATTTTAAATACGTTGAACTAACTCTAATTGGTAATCTTTAAGTTGTAGCCTAGCTTTCTCATAATCTCTAGTAAAACCAAGAATATAACCTCCGCCGCCACTACCACAAAGCTTCAGGTAGTAATCACCTGATTCTATACCTTTTTTCCAAACAGTTTGGAACTGATCAGGAATCATGGGACTGAAGTTTTGTAAGAGTATGGCTGATAATTTTTTAAGATTTTTAAATAGTGGTACAAAATCTCCTTTAAGAAATGAGGATATACAATCATCATTGTACTTTTTCAGCTCAGTTTTGACCATTTTACGAAAGCCTTGTTCTTTCATTTTTTCCATAAAAATCTGAACCATAGGTTGTGTTTCACCAGGTTCGTTAGTATTTAATAGAAAAATTGCTCCCTGACTATTATCTTTTTCTTCAGGAAGTCCAACCGTATCCAAATCCTCTTTGGATTTAATAATGACTGGTAGGTTAAGGTAACAAATCAATGGATCTAAGCCTGAGCTTTTACCATGAAAATGAGACTCCATCTGTCCAAAAATTTGCTTTAAATTAGCTAGTTCTGTTTTATTTATATTTTCAGCATCTATCTTATCAATAGCGTACTCGTTATATATAGCAGCTACTAGTGCTCCACTACTTCCCACACCAAAACCTTGAGGTATAGATGAATCAAAAGCTAACCCATCTTTTATATCTCTCTT